>DATCTB010000541.1:0-16062 GCA_036568185.1 Bacteroidales bacterium
AAAAAAAGAGGATGCCAGCTAAGCTAACACCCTCTTTTCTATTGAAGAAATTTACAATCCTATTATTTCTTAGTACCTGGAATTGGAGTTGTTGGTTCTGATTGTCCGGCACTCCAAAAATATTTTTCAAAAATCTGGGCCACTTTTCCAGGAAGTTGTTCAGCATTTTTTGTGGAATTACTTCCAATTATGCCCGATCCTGCGCCATACCATACCAATGTATTCGTTTTTGTAGACACAACATCAATAACGATAGAGCCAGTTTCATAATTCTCTGGAGTAACCGTTGTTGTAGACATTCCGCCAAAGCCGGCATAACCGGCATAGCCACCATAAAAACCGCCGCCGTATAGCCCAGGTCCCATGCCCATAGTGTTAGCCTGGTATTCAGTTTGTGTTTGAATCTTGATGTTGTAAGTAACCATCAGATCAGGAGTTTCGCTTTGGGTATAGCCCCTGCTTTCCATTTGGCTGATAATTGCATTTTGCAGATTCTTTTCATTAATCTGGTTTACGATAGTAGGGTACTTTGCTTGGGCAGCTGCCATGTCAGCGGCAGAGGGAAGTGCGACTGAAAACGTTTTGAATTCACCAAAATTGGCATCTTTGTCATAGTCGTAAGTTACTTTAATCTTGCCTGGCATGAGCATCATCGAGACCAGAAAGACTGTAAAAAGTGTTTTCATAATTTTAATTTTTAAAGCGTCTGAATTATTAATTTTTTTCAAAGATAAAGCAAAACAATTTTAATGGTTTAATAGTTGTTAAAATTTAATATTTTTTGGGAAAACCAACGAAAGCCAAAGTTTAAGGGCCGGGTATTTTTAACTTCTAATTATTTAATTCATTTGCGAAAGGCATCAATTTATACAAAGCCGGTTTTTTTATCTCGAGAAGTTAATAAATGAACTGGAATATCCTGATTATTTCAGCAATTGCTGTTCACTTTTGCTTATTTTTGGGGCTCGAAATCATTCAACTTCATGAGTTTTAACCATCCTGAATTTTTATTCGCGCTTTTTGCCTTGTTGATACCCATTATTATACACCTGTTTAATTTCAGGAGGTATAAAAAGGTGATGTTCAGCAACATTGAATTTTTAAAAAATATCAAGTCCGAAACAAAAAAGCAGAACGAATTAAAACATCTACTGGTATTGCTTTTCAGGATGTTGGCGATATTGTTCCTGGTTCTTGTTTTTGCAGGTCCCGAATTGAATACTGATGAAAAAAATGATGAAAATTCAGACTCAAAGATCAAGGTGATATATATAGACAATTCATTCAGTATGAGTGCCCAGAATGATAATGCCAGGTTGTTGGATTTGGCAGTAGAAAATGTACGGAATTTAGTGGAAAACTCTGCTTCCGACACACGGTTTGTGCTGATGACAAACGCGGCCAATTCAGGAAAGAGGGTGCTGACCAAAGAAACGATGCTTACTGAAATTGAAGAATTGAAACTTTCGCCGGATTCGAGAAAGTTGTCTGATTTATTAAGGATAGAACAGAAAAACTCTCGTGATAATATGCTCGCAAACAGGGAAATATTTCTATTTTCTGATTTTCAGAAATCAACACTCGATTTCGCACAAGTAAAGTTTGATACAACGGCTTTTTATTTATTACTGCCTTCAGTGCAAAGCAAAAGAAGAAATATTTTAATCGATTCCTGTTTTATTTCCAGCCCGGTTTTAATACCCGGAAAAAGAGTGGATTTGTTTATCAGCCTGAAAAATGGTTCAGAATCGGATTATGAAAAAATCCCTATTAAACTTACCATTGACGGCAAGCAAAAAGGCGTTGCCGTAATAGATTTGAAAGCCGGACAGAATGAATTGGTTCCGATTACTTTTGTTGCCGGCGAAAAGGGTTGGCACGAAGGTGTAATCAGCATAGAAGACTCGCCAGTTATGTTTGATAACCAGCTTTATTTTACATACTATGTCAAGGAAAAAATTCGCATAATTGAATTGAATAATGGACAGGCCGCTACTGATTTGAGAAAATTTTACGAGTCGGACAGTGTATTTTCTTTTTCTGAAATGAACTACCGGCAAATTGACCTCAGCCAGATGCAGGATGCAGATTTAGTCATATTAAATGGAGTACCAGTGTTTTCAAATGGCTTGTTGAAGCAACTGGCAGACTACACAAGCAACGGCGGAAACCTGTTCTTTTTTCCTGATGGAAATATAGCTTCAACAGGAAACAACGATTTTTTGAGCGGCTTTCAGGCTGGCGAATTCATTGCTTCCAATAATAATAAAGTAAAAGTTAGCAGGATTAATCAGCAGGATGAATTGTTTAAAGATGCTATTGAGAAAATTCCTGAAAATGCAGATTTACCAGTTGTTAATCAACATTTTCAATTGAAATATCCGGTGAATTCAGGAATTACTCCTTTGGTTGTTTTGTTAAATGGTGATGATTTTTTGGTGAAGAAAAAAGCAGGAAATGGACAACTGTATATTCTGACAGTACCATTTGGAAGGGAGTTTAGCAATTTCAGTTCGCACCCACTTTTTATTCCCGTAATGTATGGTGCTACTTTTTCGAATAAATCTGCAGCCACACTTTTTTACACTATTGGAAAAGATAACAATCTGAATACGAATATTTCTTCTGCTAATTCGATTGAAACTCCTTTTTCAATAAAAAAAATAAATTCTGATTATACTTTTATTCCTGAACAGCAGTTTATTTCCGGAAAACTCCATGTCGCATTTTATGATAATATTGCTGAAGACGGTATTTATAGTTTAAGTCTAAGCGATTCAATTTATGCACTTTATGGTTTTAATTATAACCGTCAGGAATCAGAAATGGATTTTTATTCAGAAGAAGAAATTGAGTTGGAAATGGTTTCATTGGGTATGGAAAATTTCAAAATAATTGACAGTAATAGTTCCGCTGAAATAGTGATGACAGACTTGCTTGGAAAAGAGAGTAATTTGTGGAAGCTATTTATTATTTTAGCGCTGCTAATGTTGCTGGCTGAAACATTAACTTTAAGGTATTGGAAATAAGGGTTATAACTTGTTTTTAATTTGTAAAAGGAATAATATTTAGAAAAAGAAATGAGTGAGCGAGACGACGAACTGGAAAGTAAAAATGAACAACCGAAGGAAGACAGTCACCATGTTCTGCCATTGCGCGGAATGTATGAAAGCTGGTTTTTAGATTACGCTTCCTATGTAATTCTTGAAAGAGCGGTTCCTGAACTGAACGACGGGCTCAAACCGGTACAGCGCCGGATTTTACATTCAATGAGCCGCCTGGATGACGGGCGCTTTAATAAAGTAGCCAATATTATCGGCCATACCATGCAGTTTCACCCCCACGGCGATGCTTCCATTGGTGATGCTTTGGTTCAGCTTGGGCAAAAAGAGCTGGTGATTGACATGCAGGGAAACTGGGGAAATACGCTCACCGGAGACAGTGCTGCGGCTCCCAGGTACATTGAAGCACGGCTTTCGAAATTTGCACGCGAAGTGGTCTTCAATCCAAAAACTACTGAATGGAAAGCTTCTTACGATGGCCGCAACAAGGAACCAGTTACACTTCCGGTTAAATTTCCACTGTTGTTGGCACAAGGTGTTGAAGGTATTGCAGTTGGACTTGCCTCGAAGATAATGCCCCATAACTTCATCGAGTTGATTGATGCCTCTATAAAAATTCTGCAGGAAAAAGAATTTGAAATTTTCCCCGATTTTCAAACAGGCGGAATGGTTGATGTAAGCCGTTATAATGATGGCTTGAGGGGTGGAAAAATCAGGGTGCGCGCCAAAATTACTCAACAAGATAAAAAAACGCTGGTAATTACCGAAATACCATTTTCAACAACCACGATTACTTTAATCGAATCCATCATTTCAGCTAATGATAAAGGAAAAATCAAAGTCAAGAAAATTGATGACAACACGGCCGAAAATGTAGAAATCGTTATCCATCTTGCCCCCGGTGTATCACCCGACCAAACCATTGATGCACTTTATGCCTTCACCAATTGCGAAGTGTCTATTTCGCCCAACAGTTGCGTAATTTACGAGGAAAAGCCTCAGTTTTTGGGGGTGAAGGAAATACTCAGGAACAATACGGCCCACACCCTTCATTTGTTGAAACGTGAATTGGAAATCAGGTTTGAAGAACTCGAAGACCAGTGGCATAATTCTTCGCTGGAAAAGATTTTCATTGAGAACAGGATTTATCTGGCAATTGAGGAATGCGAAACCTGGGAATGTGTTTTGGAGACCATTCTTAAGGGTTTGATGCCTTTTCAAAAATTCCTGAAAAGAGAAATTACTGAAGATGATTTGATTAGGCTTACCGAAATAAAAATTAAACGGATTTCAAAATTCAACTCTTTCAAAGCTGATGAATTAATTAAATCGGTTGAAAGTGAAATGGATGAGGTGAAAAACCACTTGCAGCACCTTGTGGAATATGCGATTAACTATTTCAGGCAGATAAAGAAAAAATACGGTGAAGGCCGCGAAAGAAAAACGGAAATAAGAAATTTCGACAATATTGAAGCGGCAGAAGTTGCTGTTGCTAATCAGAAACTTTACGTTAATCGTGAAGAAGGATTTGCCGGTACTTCGTTAAAAAAAGATGAATTTGTTACCGACTGTTCTGATATTGACGACATTATTGTGTTCAGGGAAAACGGAGTATTGCTGGTGACCAAAGTTGCATCGAAAGTATTTGTTGGTGAAAAAATATTGCACATTGATGTGTTTAAAAAGAACGACGACCGCACCATTTATAATATGATTTATCGCGATGGAAAAAGGGGTAATTATTATGTAAAAAGGTTTGCAGTTAAAGGCGTTACACGCGATAAAGAGTACGATTTGACACAAGGAAAGGAAGATTCAAAAGTTGTGTATTTTACGGCCAATCCCAATGGCGAAGCCGAAGTGGTTAAAGTTTATCTTCGTCCAAAGCCAAAAATGAAAAAGACCAATTTCGATTTCGATTTTGGAAGCCTGGCAATAAAAGGGCGAGGTGTAAAAGGAAATACGCTGACAAAACATATTGTAAAGAACATTGTTCAAAGTGAAGAGGGCGTTTCTACCTTGAGTGCCATTGATATATTTTACGATGACACCGTAAGGCGCCTGAATACAGATGAACGAGGTGATTACCTGGGCGCTTTCAGCAGCGATGATAAAATTCTGGTTTTGCTTAAATCAGGTGATTTTAAATTAACGGGTTACGATCTTCAAACACACTTTGACGACGATATGATCCATATCTCGAAGTTTAACCCCGATACTGTTATTACTGCTGTTTATTGGGATGATGAGCAGCAAAAAAATTATGTAAAGCGTTTCCAGGTTGAGGAATCTTCTGTCATCAATAAAAAATACAATTTCATTGGCGAGGCAAAAGGTTCAGAACTTATTCTGTTTTCTTTAGATTTTCTTCCACGAATTGAAATGGAAATTAAATCGAAATCGGGTAATGATATTGAATACGAAGTTGTACCAATGGCTGATTTTATTGGTGTAAAAAGTTACAAAGCCAAAGGCAAAAGATTGTCGAACAAGGAGTTGAAAAAAATCAGACTGATAGATCCAATTCCTTACGAGCCTCCGGTAGATGAATCAAATAATGATTCTGTTGAAGAAATTCAAGAAGATGATCCAATTCAGGAAAGTAATAACGAAGAAAAGGAAACCGACAGTGTTGAACAGGAACCAGATGTGAAAAAAGAGGAAACCCTGCCTGAACCAAAAAAGCCATCCAAGGAAGGCCCGCAGATGGAACTTGAATTTTAGTTTTTGGATAAATTATTTACCTGTGCTTTGATGACTTCCAGCAATTCGCTAATTATCATGGCCGAGGCTCCCCAGATTATTTCATTTTGAATGTAAAAACAGGGAACGTCAAGCAATTTCCCAAAACGGTGGTTAATTGTTTTTTGAGTTATATTTTCAGGCGCAAGCAACTCTTTCAAATCAATTTCAATAATTTTTTCTACTTCATAATTGTTCTTCATTGCCGGTTTTTCCAGAGTGTAGGCAATAAATGGATAAACATCGTAATTGCTTGGTGGGATATAAAGTGTTGACAATTTTCCAATTATTTTTATTAATTCGGGGTTGATTCCCACTTCTTCGTGGGTTTCACGCAACGCGGTCATAGTCAATTCTTTATCTTTTGCTTCGAATTTTCCTCCCGGAAAAGCAATCTGTCCGCTATGCACACTGTCATCAATTGCACGCTTAATCATCACCAATTTAGTAGAACCATTTTCAGGATAAAATAAAATAAGTACGGCACTTTTCTTTACAACACGATTGCTGTCTGGATTTTTTATTTCTTTTAATCTGCTGACCGGCGCCATATTGAGCTGGGCTGAAATACCGGGCAATGCATTTTCAGACAGTGTAGATTCAATATTTTTTATTAACGAATGAAATTGGTTCATAAAATTGAAAAAAGTACTTTTTGATTAAAAATTGTAACAAAACACCAAAAATGATAGTGTATGTTCAAAGCAGACAAAATTTTTTGCAATTAGATGGATGCAACAAGCAAATTTTTGATGTATCAAATATATAACATTTTTCATATAAAATAAAAAGTAATTCGGCTCATTTTTTTTGTAAATTTGTTTCATTCCGAATCAATCAAATTCACCATTATGTCAGCTAAAGAAAAAAAGCTTCCTGAATTTTTGGTAAAAGAAAAAACGGAAGAATTTAAGTCCCTTGTTCTGTTCAACGATGACTTTAATGCTTTCGATTACGTTATCAGATGCCTTGTTGAAGTGTGCGAACACGATGAAATGCAGGCTGAAAATTGTGCTATGATTGCTCATTTTAAAGGAAAATGTCCTGTAAAAAACGGAAGCTTCGATGAATTGAAACCAAAAAAAGATGAAATGATTCGCAGAAAATTAACAGTAGAAATTCAATAGTTATGTGGCCTGTAATAATAATACTGATTTTGATTGGCTTAATCATGCTAATCCTTGAAATATTGATGCTTCCGGGCGGAATAGCTGGAGTAATTGGTTTTTGCTTGATGATTGCCGGCATTTGGACAGCTTATACAAATGAAGGCGCTGTTGCAGGAAATATTACGCTGGTGGTTACTTTGGCCGTAAATATTGTTGGACTGATTATGGCACTTCGATCTAAAACCTGGAGAAAAGCCATGCTTAGCGCAAAAATCGACAGCAGGGTTAATGTTGTTGACCCTTCAGATTTGAAGGCCGGAGATATTGGGCGCACCGTCTCGCGCTGTGCACCGATGGGAAAAGCAATTTTTAATGATAAATATTTTGAAGTTAGCACCAACACTGAATTTATTGACCAGGATGTTGAGATAGAAATCTTGAGAATTGATGGAAAAAAGATAATTGTAAAACAAAAAAAATAATATTATGGAAAACATTTATGTAATCATTGCAGCAGGAATTGGAACAATATTTTTGTTATGGCTGCTTTTCTATTTCGTGCCAGTTGGCCTATGGTTTACGGCATTGGTTTCTGACGTTCGAATTTCACTCCTGCAATTGATTCTGATGCGTTGGAGGAAAGTTCCGCCTAGCGTGATTGTCAACAATATGATTGCAGCTACGAAAGCAGGCTTACAACTTCAACGAGATGAGCTTGAGGCGCATTATCTGGCCGGTGGGCATGTACAAAAAGTAGTGAATGCTCTTATTTCTGCCGACAAGGCAAATATAGAACTGACTTTTAAAACTGCTACAGCAATTGACCTGGCAGGTCGTGATGTACTTGAAGCCGTTCAGATGTCAGTTAATCCAAAAGTGATTGATACAAAGCAAGTTGCGGCTGTTGCTAAAGATGGTATCCAGTTGATTGCCATGGCACGAGTTACTGTAAGAGCCAACATTCAACAACTTGTTGGTGGTGCCGGCGAAGAGACCATCCTGGCCAGGGTAGGCGAGGGTATTGTTTCCTCAATTGGATCGGCAGATTCTCACAAAGCTGTACTTGAAAACCCCGACAGTATTTCCAAGGTAGTTCTTCAAAAAGGATTGGACTCAGGAACTGCCTTTGAAATTCTTTCAATCGATATTGCTGATATTGATATTGGAAAAAATATTGGTGCTGCATTGCAAATGGATCAGGCTAATGCCGACAAAAATATAGCCCAGGCAAAAGCCGAAGAGCGCCGTGCTATGGCTGTTGCTCACGAACAGGAAATGAAAGCGAAAGCGCAAGAAGCAAGGGCTCACGTTATTCAGGCTGAGGCTGAAATACCAAAGGCAATTGCAGAATCGTTCCGCTCAGGGAATTTGGGAATTATGGATTATTATAAATTTCAGAACATCCAGGCTGATACGAAGATGAGAGATTCAATTTCAGAAATGCCACCTGACATGAGCTCTGATAAATAATAGATTTTGCATCAAAAGTTTTTTCAAAAACAGCGCTTTTTTAAAAAGAGAGCGCTGTTTTTATTATTTGTCCTTCTCACTAAAATCTTTTTTCCAAAAAAGCGTTATCCGTTTGATTGATTCTGGATTTAATGCTTAAATAATTTGCACAGCTTCACAAATAGAATTATTTTTATACTAATTACGTGAAAAAATTATGGCGAACGATAAGGAACTGGCTATACAAAATAAACTCAACGAACTGCTGTCTGCTAACGATACAATTAATGAGGAAAAACAGAATATCATAAGGCGTGCATTTGAAATTGCCAATAATATTTATCAGGATATAGAACAAGAAGACGGCACTCCTTATATTATTTTCAATATTGAAGTTGCCATTATTGCTGTTAAGGAAATCGGACTTGGCCCCACATCGGCTATTTGCTCACTTCTGCATGGTATAAATTTAAAGTCTGATTATTCGCTTGAAAAAATAAAAGCCGAATTTGGCAATAATGTGGCAGAAATTATTGATGGTTTCAATAAAATATCAGGATTGGCCACTGAAAAACTTTCGTTGCATTCAGAGTCTTTCAGAACTTTATTTCTTTCAATGGTTGATGATATGCGGGTTATTCTGATACGCCTGGCACACCGCTTAAACAATATTCGTAAAATTGAAACAATAAGTCAAAATAGAAATATTTATGTTGATGAAGTAAAGCATCTTTATATTCCAATCGCCCATCGGCTGGGGCTATACAGTATAAAAACGGAAATGGAAGAGCGGGTGTTGAAATTCGAAAATCCGGAAATTTATAGCTCACTCAGTAAAAAAATCAGGGAAACAAAGGCCAAACGTGATGTATATATCGTAGAATTCATCAAACCTATCGAGCGTGAATTAAATGCTCAGGGCTTTGATTTTGATATAAAGTGGCGGACCAAATCCATTCATTCAATTTGGGAAAAAATGAAGCGGCAGAATGTTGATTTTGAGGAAGTTTACGACCTGTTTGCAGTAAGAATAATCTTAAACACCAAGCCCGAAAAAGAAAAAGAAATTTGCTGGAAAGTCTTTTCAATCATTACAAGCATTTATACATCAAGCCCAGAACGCATGCGCGATTGGATTACCACACCCAAGTCAACCGGTTACGAATCCTTGCACGCCACTGTTAAAAGCCATCACGGAAAATGGATAGAAGTGCAAATAAGGACACAACGGATGGATGATATTGCTGAAAAAGGTCAAGCAGCGCATTGGCAATACAAAGGTGTTCGTAGCAAAAAAGAAACGGAATCATGGCTTTCTCAAGTGCGGGATATTCTGCAAAACACAGAAAATATAAAAGCAGAAGTTGCCTACCGTGCGAATAAGGAAAAGAAAAATGATCATATCTTTATTTTCACCCCCAAAGGTGACCTAAAAACCCTTCAAGCCGGTAGCACAGTTCTCGATTTTGCTTTTGAAATTCACACAGAAGTAGGCAGTAAGTGTAGCGGTGCGAAAGTGAACAACAAAATTGTCCCCATTCGCTATGCCTTAAAAAACGGTGATAAAGTTGATATTCTTACTTCAAAAAACCAAAAACCTAAGCTGGATTGGCTGGCTTTTGTAGCAACTGAAAGAGCAAGAAGTAAGATAAAACGTAAATTAAAAGAAGAAAAATTTCAGGAAGCTGAAATTGGGAAAACAATTTTGCTTCGTAAACTGAAGAATTGGAAACTGAAAGCCGTAGATGATTGGGTTAATTATCTGGTAAAGCATTATAAACTAGACACTAGTATTGATTTGTATTACCTGATTGCCGAGCAAAAAATTGATATGGCTGAGGTGAAAAAAATCATGCTTGAAGCAAATGAACACGAATCTGCGAAAAAAGTAATTCCGGAAATACCCGAGTCAAAGCCTGAAGAAAAAGAAGAACAGCCCGAGTCTCAAGAGATATTATACATAGGCGATAACTTGAAAAATGTGAATTATCGACTTGCAAAGTGCTGCAATCCTATTTCTGGCGACAATGTTTTCGGATTTGTTACAACGTTAGGCAGTATTACTATTCACCGGAAAAATTGCCCAAATTCGGCCAGTTTACACGAGCGTTACCCATATCGTTTGATTCAAATTAAGTGGATAAAAGGAAAAGATGAAAATGTTGCAACCGTTACATTGCGAATTGAAGGACTGGATGAATTGGGAATTGTTGGCACCATCACCAAAATTATTACCGACGATTTCAGAGTGAATATGCGCTCAATCAGCTTTCAAAACAAAGGAAAGAAATTTACAGGCAGCGTTTCGGTGATGGTGAAGGATTTTGAACACCTGAACCAATTAATCCACAAGTTGACTAAAGTTAAAGGTGTCGAAAAAGTGAACAGGGTTAAATAGAATTCTATTTTTCAACCAGCAAGCGGTAGCCGGCACCATGTAAAGTCAATATTTTAATTGATTCATCCTCTGACAGATATTTCCTGAGTTTGGTAATGTACACATCCATACTTCGGGTTGTAAAATAATTCACCTCGCCCCAAATCTGGTTCAAAGCCTGTGTTTTCAGCAGCACTTCGCCTTTTCGTTCAATAAGCATTTTCAACAGGTCGCTTTCCTTTGGCGACAACCCCATGCTTCCTTTTCCATTTTTCCTTACCAATGTTCTTGATTTAAAGTCAAAAATGAACTTTCCAATTTCAAATTTTTCTTCTTCAGAAATTTTTTCGGATGATAAGCTTCTTGTTATTACTGCTTTAATTTTATATAAAAGTATTTCAGAATCAAATGGTTTGGGGATATAATCATCGGCGCCGGTTTTATAACCTTCAACTATGTCGTTGCGTAATGTTTTCGCAGTTATAAAAATGAAAGGAACAAAACTGCCAGATTCTTTAATCTTTTTTGCAATTGAAAATCCGTCAACATTGGGTAGCATAACATCAAGCAAAACAAGGTCATAAACACATTTTTCAAATTGTGAAAAAGCATCTTTTCCGTCGCTCACCCAATCTATTTCAAAATCATTCAATTCGAGGTACGATTTCAGCACAGCGCCAAAATTCAGATCATCTTCAACCAATAATAATTTCGTTTTCATTGCTTAACCTCCTGACTGGCAAAACTTAATGTAAACACGCTTCCATTGCCGGGTTCGCTGCTTACTTCAATAGTGCCCTTATGTTCCTGGACAATTGCTTTTACATAACTCAAACCAAGGCCAAAGCCCTTCACGTTGTGAATATTGCCACTTGGCTTTCTGTAAAATTTATCAAAAATATGCTTTTGAATATCCTTACTCATACCAACGCCATTGTCGGAAATTCTTACATAAATTTTATTTTCTTTGTTATAGGTTTCAATTAGAATTTCAGGAGCCTTCTCGTTGTATTTCAGTGCATTATCAATTAAATTATTGATGATATTCGCCAAGTGCATCTCATCTCCCAAAATGTGCGATTGTGTGGCTTTCAGCACAGTTACTATTCTGCCTTTCTTTTCCTGGGCAGGCAACTGGGCAACGTGGGCCACATTTTCAATAATTGAGTGCATGTCAATAACTTGAATATCGAGTTGGAAATCATGGTTTTCAATCAGCGACATTTGCAGCACTTTTTCCACTTGCATATTCATCCGCTTATTTTCCTGTTTAATAATATCCAGATAATAATCAGTTGATTCTTTTTTACCAAAAACCTTTGGAGAACCGAGCGCATCAGAAGCAAGGCTAATTGTAGCAATCGGAGTTTTAAACTCGTGCGTCATATTGTTAATAAAATCTGATTTGATGTCGGAAAGTTTTTTTTGTTTTTGAATAAAATATAAGGTGAAGCCAAACGTAATAAGGATGACCAACGTGAAAACGAACGAACCGGCAATAAGAAGCGAAACCGAACGGTAAATATGGGAAGTTTTCCCGGGGAAATCAATTACCAGAAATAAATTTTTCCTGAAAAAATCATTTGGAAAAAGCTCAGTTTTATACTGATTTTGTAGCAAGTTGCTTTGGTTGTTCTCGGACCAGATGACTTCAGTTGTATCCTCTTCTTCTTTCACAATTTGCGATAGAAAATTAAGCCTGATGCCATTGTTAGCCAGCGCTCTCGAAATAATACTGTCAATATTTTCAATTAAAAAATCACCGATTAGGTTTCCTTCATCAAAGCTGTACTCAAACACCCATTGTTCCATCGATTTGTTGAATTCGTCCATTTTTTCGCGCACAATTTCTTCTTGTTCCCATCTTAGATCTTCCTGATCAATAAAATGCAACATTTGCAATGAATCCAAATCGCCTGAAAAAATGAAGTTTTCTTCGTTCTTTATAAAAATATTTGTGTCAATTGAATAATTAATATCAATAGTTTCGATGGCTGTATCGTCGACTGAACTCTGCAACCTGACTATCGTTTTCGATTTTCGTGCCGTGTCTGTAAAAACAACCACAGAATTTCTTTTCATTTTATTATCCCTTAAACTGTCGTGGCCAAAATATTTGGTAACATTTCTTTTTTTTGGAGCTTTAAAGTTATAAGGGCGGGCAGTGGGAGGCCTTGGCAAATCAATCTTCTTATCAATAAAATGAAATATTTGCCTTCTTTCAAGTCCCGAAATTGTATTATTCAATGAATTAAATACAGCCTTGTCAAACCTGGCTTCTTCTGCCTGAATAGTTTTTCTAATCCACAGTGCTTGAATCAGGATGATTCCAAACAGGCTGATAGCCATCAGAATAATGATGATTTGAAAACGGTTTTTCATTTTAATCCAAAATCTCTATTTTTTGTTTTCTAATTTATTCCAAAAAACATTTCCAAAAGTAAATAAACCATTCGTCCCAATCCCTAACTTTAACCTTTCCTTAACCTTTTTTAACCCGTTTTAACCTTTATTTTGAATGAGTTACAATATTTTTGCTTCACAAACAAATAAAAAATTTAACAATGAAACATACACTTATGAGAACTTTAATTTTAGCAATAGTATTGGCAGCAATTATGCCGTTAATTGCCATGAGCCAAGAAAAGCAAAAGACTGTGACAGTAAAAACCGTTCAGGTTGAAAACGGAAAAAAAATTGTGAAAGACACCACATTCACTGTTAAAGAAGGTGACGATATTGACGCGATTGTTAAACCAATCTCCTGGGCAAGTGTCTCTGATTCAGGAAAAACTATGACATTTGATGTGGAAGTAGAAACTGATGGTTCAGGTGATTCCGAAATGGAAAAATTGATAATTTATAGAAATGGCGGTGACCAACGCGTGAAATTGATTGAAGGTGAAGATGGAAATGTGGTAATTATTAAAAAATCAGGAAAGGGAAATTGCGACAAGAATGTATTTGTTTCATCAGGACATGGACAAAAACGAGTAATGAAGTGGGTTGATGGCGATGATGCAGAATATGAATTTGAAATGCAGGATGAAATGGAAGGATTTCAACATGAAATGAGGATACATCAATTCGACATGCAGGAAATGCAAAAAAATCTTCAGGAAGAACTGGCCGAGATAGAGGGCATTAATGATGAGCAATTAGCTGAAATAATGGAAGAAATTAATGAAATGAATTTTCATTTCGTAAAAACACCCGCAAAGCCAAGGAAACCCATGAAATGGCAGGATAATAATTTTGAGTTTTATTTTGATGGCCAGGAAGAAGGCGGAGTAAGCGATATAGAATTGCGCGATGCCAATATAAAAAATAAACCAGACAGGCTTGATTTGGAGTTAGTTGACATTAATATTGAAAGCGGGGTAGTAGAAATTTCATTCCAGGTTGAGGGGGAAGCTAATCCAAACGTTATTGTTTACAATGTTTATGGCGACAAAGTGTTTACCGGAAAGCCAGTACTTATGAATGGAAAATATGAAATCAAAATTGATTTAAGCCAAAAACAACATGGAACCTATTACTGGCAGATAGTTGATAAAAACAGGTCATTTACTGACAAAATCCGTTTATAGAAAAGTTAATTACCATGAAAGCCACGCAGAAAAACGTGGTTTTTTTTTGTTTATGAAATTTCATGTAACTGCTAGAATTCGAAATTAAAAGGTGTTATCTTTGTCATGTTATGATTCTTTCCCTGTATATCGTGTCGGGTTTGTTTGCCTTGTTTGGCTTATTTAATTTTTACAAGAAAAAACCGGTTATTGGCTGGTTGTTTGTACTTATTGGAATATTTGGAATAGCCCTGGCAGTAATTGTAACTACACTTTTTCCTGATAAGATGTGATTAATTTCTTGTTAAAAACTAAACCATTCTTTTATTTTCTCGGACCTACCTGCTAAATCGTGTTTGTGCGAAAATTCGTTGGTGTGCGGATTATAAATATAATCGGCTGACCATTCTTTATAATTTGCCGCAATTTCTTTAACTGCATTTATAATGATTTCCAATTCTTCATCTGTCATGGTTGGGTGGAGGGAAACGCGAACAAATCCAGGTTTTTCAGACAAATCTCCACAATTAATTTTTTCAGTAATTCGTTTTGATTCTTCGTGGGTTACATTTAACAGAAAGTGTCCGTAAGTACCAGCGCAGGCGCAGCCTCCGCGCACCTGTATACCATAACGGTCATTCAAAAGTTGAACCATCAGGTTGAAATGAATGTGCTGAAACCAGAATGAAAAAATACCTAAACGCTCGATAACATGGTCAGCCAGTATGTGCAAACCAGGAATATTCCCAAAACCCTCAAAGGCTTTTTGTACTAGTTCTTTTTCGCGTTTCCGCATTTGTTGGGTATCCATTTGTTCTTTCAACTGTATGGCGAAAGCAGCACGAATTGCCTGCAAAAATCCCGGTGTTCCACCGTCTTCCCTAACTTCAATGTCTTCAATATACTTGTGGCCGCCCCAGGGGTCAGTCCATTCTACCGTGCCGCCTCCGGGGTGGTCGGGTGTTGCTGAGTGATATAGGGATTTGCAAAAAATCAAAACTCCTGAACTTCCAGGCCCACCAAGAAATTTGTGGGGTGAAAAATAAATGGCATCCAGTTTTTTTAGTGGATCTTTGGGATGCATATCAATGTCGACATAAGGCGCCGAACCTGCAAAATCAATAAACACATATCCTTCATTTTCGTGCATGATTTTAGCGAGTTCGTAATAATCAGGCTCGATGCCCGTAACATTGGAACAAGCTGTGAAAGTGCCGATTTTAAGTTTCCTGTTTTTATATTTTACAATTTCTTTTCTCAGGTTTTCTGGCACAACCATATTTTGCTCATCGGGTTCAAGCAACACAACATCGGCAATGGTTTCAAGCCATGAAGTATGGTTTGAGTGGTGCTCCATGTGGGTAATAAAAACCACCGGCCTGTCTTCTTCCGAAACGCAAACATCTTTCTCCAGCCTGCTGCATGATTTTAAGCCAAGAATTCGCTGGAATTTATTGACAACAGTGGTCATACCTGAGCCAGCCGTAATAATTACATCATGCTCGTTTGCATTTACGTGCTGCTTGATTTTTTTATGGGCATATTGGTATGCCTTTGTCATCAGGGTGCCGGTTTCAGTGGTTTCAGTGTGGGTATTGCCTACAAAAGGGCCAATTTCGTTGGTAATCCTGTCCTCAATCGGTTGGTAAAGGCGGCCACTGGCAATCCAGTCGGCGTAAATCATTTTTTTTCTTCCAAAAGGTGTGTTAAAATAGGTTTCATTCCCCACAACATTGTTCCGGAATTTTGAAAAA
>DATCTB010000542.1:0-4470 GCA_036568185.1 Bacteroidales bacterium
CGGGAGCTTTTTCAAAAAATCCCTTTTCCAGAAATTCTTTGATGATTTTGTCTTCCTTTTCCATGATTTTCAAAATTAATAAAATGACAAACTCGCCTTGCCATATTCTATCATTGTTTCCTTCAATTTATTCCGCAGCCTGAATAATTTCACTTTTACATTCGACTGGCTTAAACCTGTTGACTGGCTTATTTCTTCCACTGATTTATCTTCAAAATAATACAAAGTTACCAGCAAATTTTCCTCCGGAACTAATTCTTTCATTGCCCTTTCAAGCATTTTCTGACGAATTTCCTCCAGCTTCTCCACACTATTTTCTGAATTTTCCGAACCCATATTTTCCGTCAGTTGCGAGCTGTAAACCAAATTCTTCTTTTTCCTTGCTTCCGAGATGGCTGTATTGTAGGCGATACGGTAAATCCAGGTTGAAAATCCCGATTCCTTCCTGAATTTTCCCAACGATTGATACGCTTTCACAAAAATATCCTGCGCCACTTCTTCAGCCACTTCTCGCTGACGGACAATACCCAGCACCAGCGAAAAAACGCGGTCTTTGTATTTGTCCACAAGCAATGCGTAAGCGTTTCGGTCGCCCGCCAACACCCGCTCGATTACTTGTTCATCAGCCTCTCTCATTTATCTATTGACGCAATTATGTGATTTAGGTTACAGTTCAAATTAGTCCAACATTCACAAAGATATCTGACTTTTTCCTTTATTTTTGTTTACCTCTTTTAAATCAAAAAATTATATGAAAAAAATTATCCTCATTTCACTTGTATTCATCAGCCTTGCAGCCCAGGCTCAATTTGATAAATATTTTGAAAACAAAACCCTGCGGATGGATTATTATCGCACCGGCAACCATGACACGGAAATTTATTCATTCGACGAACTGATTGCCGAACCTTACTGGGGCGGCTCGAAAATCAATCTGGTTGATAGATTTGATTACGGAAACAGTTTTGTAAAAGTTTTTAATGTAGAAAATGATTCCTTGGTTTATTCACGGGGCTATTCCACACTTTTTGAAGAATGGCAAACAACGAATGAATCGAAAGAAACCTGGCGTTCTTTATCGGAAACGGTTGTGATACCTTTTCCAAAAGAAAAAGTAAGAATTGAACTGTACAGCCGGAACTGGGATGGAAACTGGGAAAAGAAATTTGACTATGTTGCTGACCCGAAGAATTATTTTATCAAAAGAGACAGGCGTATGGTTTACCCATCTTTCGAGGTGCTGCACTCCGGCGACCCGGCTACCAAGCTTGATGTTGTCATTTTGCCTGAAGGTTATTCGGAAGAAGAAATGGGGCAATTCATTGCTGATTGCCAAACCTTTGCCGATAATTTTTTCATTTTTGAACCCTATCCAAAAAACAAGGATAAATTCAATATTCACGCGGTGCTGGCTCCTTCGCCAGAATCAGGAACCGATATTCCGGCTGATTCGGTTTGGAAAAGTACTTTGATGAATACTTCTTTTTACACTTTTGACAGTGAACGCTACTGCATGACTTTCGACGATAAAAGCGTTCGCGACCTGGCAGCCAACGCGCCTTACGACCAGATTTACATTTTGGTGAACAATGCCAAATATGGTGGCGGAGCGATTTACAATTATTACAATGTGAGCGTGAACAGCAATGCAAAAGCGGCAAAGATTTTCATCCATGAATTTGGGCATGGCTTTGCCGGGTTGGCAGACGAATATTTTGATTCATCCACTTCTTACAACGATTTTTACAATTTGAAAGTTGAGCCATGGGAACCTAACATCACCACCCTGGTTGATTTTGATGAAAAATGGAAACCCATGCTGAACAAAAAAACTCCCATCCCCACTCCTTCTACCTCAGAATACATCAACACACTTGGCGTTTTTGAAGGTGGAGGTTACGTTGCCAAAGGCGTTTACCGCCCGATGCAGGACTGTTTGATGAACACTTTTAAAGGTGACCATTTTTGCCCTGTTTGCCAGGATGCAATTCAAAAAATGATTGATTTTTATGCGGAATAATCTGTTCATTTTCCCCTCTTGAGAGGGGTTAGGGGTGTGTTGTTTTAATTTTTATTAAATGCTACTAAATTGTTTTACTAAAAATGCTAAGTATAAAAAGAACAAATTCAGAAAACGCCGAATTTCGAAAACTAAATGTTGAATTAGACAAGGAATTGGCAATTAGCGATGGGAAAGACCATTCATTTTACGCGCAATACAACAAAATAAATTCTATTCATCATGTGTTGGTGGGGTATGAAGGTGAAACGCCTATTGCTTGTGGCACCATTAAAAAATATTCCGAAGATGTGATGGAAATAAAAAGAATGTTTGTTTTGCCGGGGCATCGGGGGAAAGGCTTAGCTACTTTGGTTTTGAAAGAATTGGAACTTTGGGCTAAGGAGCTGAATTTTAAAAAATGTATTCTTGAAACCGGTATAAACCAGCCCGATGCAATTCGTTTATACAAAAAGAATGGGTATAAAATTATTCCGAATTACGGGCAGTATGCCCATGTTGAAAACAGTTTTTGTTTTGAAAAAGAAATTTCATTCAATAAAATGCCCATATAACTACTAAGCATGTTTTACATTTATTTAGTAATAGTTGCCTGCTTTATTTTTATTTACAGCCTTCTTGCCGGAAAGGTTGATAAATTGCCCATTAGCGGCCCTATCATTGCGCTGTTGTTTGGCTTGGCGATTGGGCCGCTTTTTCTGGATGTTTTAGATTTTTCGTTAAACAGCGAAGTGTTCAAAGTGATGGCAGAGTTGGCTCTTGCCCTTGTTTTATTCACCGATGCTTCCAAGACAAACCTGCGTGAATTTGAACACAATATTGGCTTGCCATCCAGGCTGTTGTTGGTTGGTTTGCCGCTCACCATAATTGCCGGTGGCGTTGTTGGATATTTTATTTTCCAGGATTTTACGTGGATTGAACTCGGCATTCTCGCTACCATCCTGGCGCCAACTGATGCGGCACTGGGCAAGCCGGTTGTCAATAGCCCGATTGTCCCTTCAAAAATAAAAGAGGCACTCAATATTGAAAGTGGCTTGAATGATGGAATCAGTGTTCCGATTTTATTGTTGTTTATTGCTTTTTTTGATATCAGCGCAGATAAAATAAGTTTTCAATATGCGCTTGGATTATTTGCAGAGCAAATTGGCATAGGAGCCGCCGCGGGATTAGGGTTTACTTTTGTTGCTGACTATCTCATTCGCTACAGCCAGCGAAAAAATTGGATTACCGAATCGTGGAAACCAATTGTTATGATAGCTTTGATAATTAGTTGTTTTGCCGTTGCCCAGTCTTTGGGTGGAAGCGGGTTTATTGCAACTTTCTCGGGCGGGCTGTTGTTTGGTAAAATTCAAAAAAACAATAAAGCCGAATTGGTATCAGCCGCAGAAGGCATGGGTGATACCATCTCATTAATCACCTGGCTGTTTTTTGGGGCTTTTGTAATCAATTTAATTATAAGCCATTTATCCTGGGAAATAGTGTTTTATTCATTGTTAAGTTTAACCCTTATCAGGATGCTTCCGGTATTTTTATCATTGATAAATTCAGGCGAAATAAGCAAACAGAAACTTTTTATCGGGTGGTTCGGCCCGCGCGGGCTTGCCAGTATCGTGTTTTTGGTTATGATTCTTGATATTGGTTTGCCTCATATGCCAACTCTCGTTAGCACCATTGTTACTACTATTGTTTTAAGCGTTGTTTTGCATGGCTTAACGGCTTTGCCTTTCTCCAAATTGCTTAAGAAGGAAGCGTAATAAAGATTTTTTATAAAATAAATAATGAAATCCAAAAGGCTAATTTTTGAAAAATTCAAAAAACAAGATTTTCCACTTTATTTTCAGTTGACAGGAAATGAAAAAGTGATGCAACTGATTTCAGGAACAGCACTTTCAAAAGAAGAAGCTCTTGAAAGATTTGAAAACATTTTACAATTAAATGAACAGGTAAAAGAGTTAGGATATTTTATTGTAAAAAATATTCAAGATGGCAGTTTTATTGGCTTAGCCAAGATTGTTCTGCTTGAAAACAAAGAGGCTGAAATTGGTTATTCATTGCTTCCTGAAAATTGGGGAAAAGGATATGGCAGCGAAATTTCCCAAACCTTGGTGAAAGAAGCAAAGCGATTTGATTTCATCGAAAGTTTAATTGCCATTATCGACCCTGAAAATATTGCTTCAAAAAAAATACTTGAAAAAAGCCAATTCAAATTAAACCAGGTTTGTGAATTGGAAGGCTTACCTGCCGAAATTTATACATTGAGTTTGGTTGAAAACCAATAAGATGTTTTACTAAAGAATAAAAATGCCACTAATGCACGAATAAAAATATTCAATAAAAATTCGTGCATTCGTGGCTAAATTTGATTTCAGTTTTGTTAATATTTCTTTAAATCTTCCAGCTTCCCATTTTTTTCAGTAATGTTGTTCTTCAATTTGTTGACTTACTGAAAT
>DATCTB010000543.1:0-2038 GCA_036568185.1 Bacteroidales bacterium
GCGATGTCGGCACCGGCAACAAAGGCTTTTCCTTCGCCGGTAATTACCATCACTTTCACGGTTGGGTTATTGGAAATTGTTGCCACAAAATCATCCATTTCATTGAAAAATCTCGTGTTCAGCGCATTCAAAGCGGCTGGCCGGCTGATGGTAACCAGGGCAATGCCATCAGTGATAGATGGTTTTAATATTTCGTAATTCATTCTTTGGTTTTTAAAGGGTTTCAAATATACTGAATTTAGATTTAAGGTCGAAAAAATTAGTGGTGTTTTTGGTTTTTATTATAAACTTTAACAAAGCTTTAACCTGATTTAAGAGTTTATTAACATGAATTTTCTTGATTTTGTTTATTTTTGCCTGCAATTCATTACAAAAAATGCGTGTAATCAAAGAAATCATAAAAAATATTGTGCTTGTTGGAATCCTAGCTTCCTTCCTTTTGAGCACTTCTGGTTTTGTGGTTACTCGCCATATTTGCAGCCATCACGAAACAGAAACAATATTGGGAGACGTGGTAGAAGACTACTGCAAAATTGAAAACGAATTGGAACAAACGGCTTCCTGCTGTAATTCTAAAAAGGTTATAAGTAAGGAAAAATCAGACAATTGCTGCCAGTTTGAAAAAACCTACATCCGCCTTTCAGAAAACTTTATTTCTTCCGAAAAACCTGATTTCAGTAAAGAAACTCAACTTTACTCAACCTGTGCTTTGAATACCGTTATTCCTGCTACAGATAAACTTTCTATTCCTGATAAGGAAGCAAAAAGTTTAGAGCAGGAAAAAATCCCCAAAGTAAAAAAGCACCTTCTTTTCCACCAGGTAAAAGTGGAACCCCCACTCATTTAATCATTTTTTTTCACGGCTTAATTTTTCGCTTACCCATCGCGGTAGCTGTTTTTTTATTATTTCAAAAAAATGATTTTTCATGAATTTCAAAATACCTTTATTAGCCTTGCTTTTATTGCTGTTTGGAGCAAAAATGCGCGCGCAAACCATTAGCGGCAATGTTTACGAAATGCAGGAAGGCAAAAAAGTACCGCTTGCCGGAACGAATATTTACCAACTGAATACCACTAACGGAACCACTTCAAACGAGCAGGGGCAATTTACATTAAAAATCAAACAAACCGGGCACGAAATGCTTGTGTTTAGCTATGTTGGTTATGTAAACGACACCATTCATGTGCATGATTCCAGGAACAAAAAAATAGAAGTAGTGATGCGTGATCAAACGCAACTAGGCCAGGTGGAAATCGTTTCGAGCCAGCGCGGGAATTACGTTTCGAGGGCATCAACTTTGAGCGTGGAAACAGTAAGTAGCGCAGGATTGAAACAAGCAGCTTGCTGTAATTTGTCGGAAAGCTTTGAAAACAGTGCCTCGGTCAATGTGAATTACAGCGATGCCATAACCGGGGCAAAACACATTGAAATGCTTGGCCTGGCGGGAAAATATACTGTGTTTATGCAGGAAAATATCCCGAACCTGCGTGGCTTGGCAGGGCCTTTTGGGCTTGGTTATTACCCCGGCGACTGGATGCAATCTATACAGGTTTCGAAGGGTGCATCAACGGTGGTGAATGGATATGAATCCATTACCGGGCAAATTAACATTGAATTGAAAAAGCCTTCAACCACAGAGATTTTCTTCCTGAACATGTATATTAATTCAGAAATGAGGCTTGAGGCAAACGCGGTGGGGACAATAAAATTGAATGATAAATGGACTTCCATGCTGTTTGGCCACTACGACCAGATGCAGATGAAAATTGATGACAACGGCGATGGTTTCCTTGACATGCCCCTGATGAGGCAGGTTAATATATACAACCGCTGGACTTACGAAGCGAATGGGACCCATTTTGAATTTGGCATGAAATATTTGAACGAAAACCGCGAAGGTGGGCAGGATAATTACAACCCCGAACTGGTTAGTAACCCGGAAAATGGTTATGGCTTTGGTGTAAAAACCAACCGTGCTGAAGCCAACATCAAGCTGGGGCATGTTTTTTCAAGCCGTGACCTGACCAGCCTGGGTTT
>DATCTB010000544.1:0-10982 GCA_036568185.1 Bacteroidales bacterium
GTAATACTGCCTCCTAAATTCCAACATACAATATCACCAGGCTCATAATCTGCTGAGTTTTCACTTACAGCCAGAACTTGTCCATTGCGCGAAAAGTAGACCATCAGATTTGGAACTCTTCTATGGTCTATATTTTTATCAGTACTTGTTAAGCCCCAGATATTTGGATATTCATTAAAATTGGCTTCCATGTCTTCATGAACTTCTTTTTGCAGGTCGATACCTAATTTTCTATATGTTCTGATAATAACATCAGTGCAAACGCCCTTGTTTGAAGGAATATCACCATTTGGGTATTCTATCCGAAAGTAGCTTGGGTCGTATGTAACTCTCTGCTTGGTTAAAGTTAACGCTGAGTCAGCTAATTTCAGTTGAAATGCAGTCTGAGCGTAATTAATATTCAAAAAGAATATTAGTGTGAGGAATTGCAAGATAATCGTTTTCATATTATTGTTCCATTCCTGTTTAATAGATTGATTATGTTGATTTTTATCATAAAATATTTATAAAAAATCAAATAATATATACTATTAGGTATTGAATGGGAAAGAATTCATCATTCCGTTAGAATCGAAACGAAATTCGCACAAGAAATATTGCTTTCATTTTAAAACCCCACCATCAAACTTGCGTAAGCCCAGCGAAACCAATAGGCTGTAGGGTAGGAGGGTGAAATCACTTCCTGTGCAATTTCTAATTTGATAGTTTTATAAACCAGTGTGCCTCCAAAACGAGTATGCCAGATTACAGGATTGATGGTTTGCAGATAATAGGGGCTTTCATTAAATAATCCTCCTTCCAGCACTGCATTGTATGCTACCAGGTTTACGTCGCCGGCACAAAACAGCCAGGCTTGCCATTTTCTGTTCTTGCTGATACCGATATTCTGGAAATAATCATTGAAAAAGCCAAACCTGGCGTACATTCCCACCTGGGCTTCTGTGTGGGGTACACCCAGAATGGCACCACCGTAAACATTCAGTTCCAACCACCTGGCACCTATCACTCCTTTTTCCAGCAAAGCTGAATATTGAATGCACAGGTCGTTGCTGATTTGGTTCTCCCATCCTTCAACCGGATCAGCAATAGCAATATTGTTGTGAAGGGTATTCTGAAAAATTTCTCCACCTGCCAGGCTGCCAATTACTCCCAGTTGAATTTCGGAAGTAACTTTTAAGCGATGCTGCGGGTTGTAAGATTCAAGCCTGTTGCCAAATAACAAATACGAAGCAAATGGATAAGGAATTTCCTGGAGTATTAAGGTGTCGTTATAAATAGGCGTATAAATATTCTGTGTTAAAGTAAGCGCATAATAATTCACAGCATTCTTGCCGGCATGAACAAGTATTTTGCTGAAGGGCGATTTAGCCATGAAAGGTGCGTAAACCCTGAATTGTATGCCGCTGGTAAAATACTGGTCGGTGAAGAAGGTCATGTCATTGGCTACATTCAGATCAAAGATGAGTTTAGGCTCATTCTCGCGGGTTTCTGAGCTGATCTGCCCTGTTATTTGGTAAGTATGGAAAAAGAGTAAAATAAATAAAATTGCTGCAGTTTTCATTTACGTATCATCTGATCATGTCAATTTAATTCCTTAAAAATAATAAACACATTGAAACAGGAGCGATTTGCGAAATGAAGCAAGCTTCTTCAATCCTTGTATTTTTTCCTCACGTAAAGGAAATACAGTATTGATACTAGGCCTAAAACCAGCATTAAATAAGGCCTGACATTGTTTTCAATGCTTAAATTATCAAAGTCGAGGAAAGTTATACCGAAAGTCATGAAAAGTACGGCAAGTAAACTTATTGTGCTTATGATTTTTTGATTTTGTTTTTTCATAATAATATACTTAATGCATTCTAATCCGGGCTGTTTATTAAAATTCAATACAATATTATGAAAATATAAATTAAGTATCAGAAATATGGAAGCACTATGTAGTGTTTGTTACTTGGCTAAGACTCAT
The DNA here is from genome assembly GCA_036568185.1 of Bacteroidales bacterium. Classification (GTDB taxonomy): domain Bacteria; phylum Bacteroidota; class Bacteroidia; order Bacteroidales; family F082; genus DATCTB01. The sequence continues at coordinate 1,970 of DATCTB010000544.1, forward strand.
TAAAAAGGAATTTATTGAGTTAAATTTTCCAATTCATTCAATAAATCTTTTTTCTCGCTTTCTGAATAAATACTTGACATTTCAAGGTTATTTTTAAAATCAATAATTGTACCTTCATTGTTAATATTTAATTGATTTTGCGCATCGATGATATATAGATAAGCTTCAGAAAAATTTGGATAGTTTTCAAGCAATATTTCCCAGGCTTCTATGGCTTTTTCAAATTCTGATTCATTATAAAAATACCAGCCTTTTCCGTTTAAAATTCCCAATGAAAACCTGAGCGGACTGCCATAATGCATGGTAATTTCTTTACTTAAATCAGTAATTATTGACAAGTCTTTTTGTCCATCATTGATGTAGATAGCTTGTTCATACGACCAAAAATCAAATATATCGTACAACGCAGTGGCAATGATTAATCCCGGTGTAGCATTGTGTTCCGCTTGAGGAAACCAAATGCCCGATGCATCTATATCTTCGTTGTTAATTAAGTTGAGAACAGAATCCATTTCGTAAAAATCTGCCGGATAGTCGTTACCAATTGCAAAGCGGTAGTATTTTGTTGAATTGAATGTTTTGTTGTTTAATTGCATTGTGGAATCGGTCAATTCCACATTTTTTTGGCTAAAAAATGGACTGATTGAAATAGCTGCATTCAGATCATTTGTTTTTGAAATGAAAAGTGAAGTAGTGAAATAGCCATACCTGGAATGTCCTATAAAAAGGCGGAAAGAGTTTGCTTTGAACTTGTTTTCAGCTAATGGAATTAATTCATTGAATAAAAAATTTTCATTTTCCAAAGCCAAACCTGCTTCTGTTGATTCTTTGTGTGCTGTTTCATTGTAGCGAAACTCCTGGCTTGATTCGATGCTGATAATTATTGAGGAAGGCATTTGTTCATTACTGGTAAGGTAATCTATTGTATTGATGATATAATTGTGGCTTCTAGGGTTTTGCCTGTCGAAGATGATGATTAAAGGAAAGTCGCTGTCAACATTTGCCTGCCATTCAAAGGGAACAGTAACTGAAATGTTTTTTTCAAAACCTAAATAGTTTGAAAAGATGGTGGTGTCAGTTAGTTTTTTATATCGTTCGTATTCCTGCGCCTGAAGTGAGATAACTGTAGTCAATATCAACATTAACAGGAGTGAGTTTTTCTTCATAAAGTGTTTTATTTGAAAACAGCAATAATAAGGAAAAGAGGAATAGGTTTCGAATCTTCTTATATTCTTCTTAGGAGTTAGTTAGATAGGTTTACGTTTAAAAGGGAATCACTGAATAATCATTAAAGTGAATGATATCCAAATGTTAATTTTCTGTTAAATATTGGTTTTCAGGATTGTATAAAAAGAAATGTTTCTAAATTGCTGTGCAAATTAAAATACAATCCACTATGAAAACACTAAAATTTACTTTTTCTACGACTATTCTTCTTGCTTTTCTGCTGACTTCAGGACAAATATATAGCCAGATAAAAAGTCCGAAAAATGTAGTTACCATTCATGATATTCAATATACAACAGATATTTATGGTGATTCACCGCTTGATGGGGATTCGGTTACGGTGTTCGGAATCGTTACCTCATCAGCCAAGGATTACGACCTGGGATATGTTTATATTCAAGATGAAGGTGGTGGCCCCTGGAGCGGAATTTTTATATATGGGCCTGGCCTTGCCCAATTCTACCGGGGTGAAGAAATTATGGTTTTTGGTAAAGTAGTTGAAGATTTCGGGACTACTTATCTTTCTATAAAATCAGCTGAACTTACCGGACGGTATGTAGAAATTGTAGCAACAGATATAGATATTACTGATAGCGCTTCTTATATTGGCAACGGCTGGGAAAAATGGGAGAGCGTGCTTGTAAGGTACAAAGACCCTGGTGGTGCAAAATTGTATATCAGCGACCCGAAAGTGCAAAACTATGGCGATTATGGGGTTTCGGTTGTGGGTAAAAAACTTCTTAAACGACTGGGGCTAATTTTGGCAGGAAGACAAACTACTAATTATTATTCTTCATTGTGGGTGCAAATTGTAGCCGATTCATTGTGGTTTGATAACAGCGGCCAAATGAATGTGCCACCTATTGAAACTGCAACCTGGATGGAAATGGATGCTGTGGTAGGTCAAATGTTTTATTCTTACAGCGACTACCATCTCTGTCCACGCAACAACGATGATTTTATCAATATTAACGTGGCACTGGAACCCACTTACTTGCCTGTTTCGCCTTTGGCAGCAATTTCTGAAATCAATCAAAATGATTTTAAAGTTTTCCCCAATCCTGCGTCGGACATAATTCATATAGTTTCTGAAAGCGGTCCAATAAATCAGTATCAATTGTACGACATCCAGGGCAGATTACTTGCACACAAAATTGAAGATTCAGAGCGTGTTGAAATCAATGTTTCCGATTTGAATGCTGGAATGTACATGGTGGTAATTCATTCCGGACAAGATAAAGTGCAATCGGCCAGAGTTTATGTGGCAAAGTAGGCTTATTATTAATTTTCAATATTCATTAAATACCTAAACAAATGCAAAAGAGAAAAAGTGTTTTCTATCTTGGGTTAAGTCTGTTATTAACAATAACATTGATTAATCTATCTTGTAAAAAAGATGGAAATGGCCCGAACATTTCGTCCATTACTCCTTCCAATGTAACAACTGGTCAAGAAATTACCATTGAAGGAAGCAACCTTTCCAATTCATCCGTAATGATGGGAGGTGTTTCAACGGCAGTAACAAGCAATACTTCAACTTCCATTGTAACCACCGTTCCTGCCGCATCTCCATTGGGGTCGTTGGAAGTAATGGTTACCAATTCAGAAGGTTCTGCTTCGGGAAATATTACTGTAACCGCAGTTGGTGCCGGGCCGGTAATTACCAGCATTTCTCCTTCAAGTGTGGCTATTGGAGGGCAAATTACCATTACAGGTACAGGACTCAAGAATGTGGGGGTATCAATTGCCACCAAAGCAGCAACAATAATTTCCAGCACAGACACTTCTGTTACAGTGATTATACCTGATGGTATAGCTAAAGGTCAGGCTGCTGTGCTGGTTTACAACTTGCTTGGAGAAATGACCAGCAGTGTAATTATTATTTGATATAGAACTGAAAATGATCAGGTATTTAGTGCCAGCGAAACCAAGGCTTCGCTGGCACCACTAGGCCTGGATTAAATTTATTCATTTATCATCCTAACGCTGGAACGTGCATTCTGATTGGGATGAAACTCGGTTTTTAGATAATTAATTTTAGTCCAGTCAAAGTCTGCCAGTGATAAGTAAGTGGTGTTTCCGCCTTGCGTGATTTCAGCTTCAAAAGCTGTAACATAGCTTACATCTCCAGGCGGATCTACCCTGTAATGCGCATAACCTGAAAAAACATCAGGCGGAACAAAAGTGTGTAAAGGGTAATCTGTAACAGTCATAGTTACTTTTATATCCCTTTCATAACTTATGTCTGTGCTTTCTTTGTACACGGTGAAGGTAATTTTCTGTCCATCTCCGCTTAAAGTTCCATTAATTGAGTTTTTTCCACCATAATTTGTTGGGGTTGTTCCTGAAAAATTGAGTCCGCTCCAGCTCATGTTTTCAATAACCCAATTTATATCAGAATAAGGATAGTATTCAAGCGTACTTCCTTTACCAAGCGAAACTGTGACCCAATCACAAGTTTTCATAAATTCAACTATTCCTGTTTCCGATTCTCCAATTATAACATTGAGAGAAGCTTCTCCGATTACTGTTCCGTTAGTCTTGTTAATTGCCGCAACCTGGAGCAAATAATTTCCATTTTCTGACCATGTAATTTCAACCTGGCTACCCTGGGTTGTAACCGGTGAACTTCCATCACCTACATCCCAAGAATATTCAAGGCTTGTAGCTGAAGAAATTACTTTACACTTAAACGGATAACCAACACCTGCTTCACCTGCCTGGGTAACAGGTTTGCCATCTGGAGAGAGAGCAATCAGGCTAACACCTTCATCCTCCCATAATTTTAAATTTCCATCACCTGCATAATGAATATGAACTGTCCGGCTGTCTTTTTCATTCCAATACGATTTTTCTACATCTGGATCTTGCATCCAGCCCTCAAGGGTCATTGGGCTTGTAAGGGAAGTATCACTCATCTTGGCTATTGAATTTACTGACCAATTGGCATTTCTGAATGTATAAACAGACCAGTCATAGCCAAGATAAGCACCATCGGCGAAACCATCAATGATATCAGGCCAATCGCCTAGAAAACTATAGCAAAAGCCGCCAAAAAATAAAATAGTATCGTTGCTGAAATCATTATGTTCCGAGATAAACCTGGGGGATACCAAATATTTATTTGGCCCTGCTACTTTCATTACTGGGATATTTCCATTTCTAAGTTCATCCCAATATTTGGCAGAAGTGGCTTCATTTGCTGTTTCACCTGTCAACAGATAAATATCGGTGATATTGGTTTCTTTTGGCCATGCCCAGCCATGCGAATAAATTTGAATAATTCCATAGCCTGACAATTCCGTAAAACGATCCACAGTTGCTTCCTGATTTTTATATATAGTGGACAAATCCATTCCAACTTTCCCAAGTTTGCCGCTGGTGATATTAATAATTTGATCGGTATAATAACTTCTTTCGAAATAATGAGGGTTGATAAGAATCATTTTTTTCTTGTTAACCAATGATTTTAAGCCTTCATCAGTTTCAGGTGGAGAAAGATTAAATAGTGATTCACCAACTTCGCCTTTGTCGTCTTTAGGGCGAAGAAATAAACCACCACGCATACCGTTGCTGTACTGAACAGCAATTCCCTGGCTGTTTATTGTTGCTGTACTTACGTTTTCACTATTTAGAAATGCTTCATAGGCTTCCTGAATTGCATCCAACGAATCCATACTTTGAAACCAGTCGTCCAGGTTTTCTCCAATCTGATCCTGAACACTCAAAACCTGGTCGTGCGACTGCTTATCGGCATCTGTCCAAGCCACACCAGGCTCATCGTCTTTGGTCGAACAGGCATTTAACAATAAAAAAATAGAGGCGAACAACGCACAGGAAATGTGCAAAAATGGCTTTTTCATTTTTTTGGGTTTTAGTGGCAACTTCATTGTAAGTTGCGATTTTTGGATTGCCTAAAATTAGGAAATTTTTGTAGTATGCTAAATAGATGTGTCTTATTTTTAGAGAATATAAATAAACCTGTTAGTTTGTAGTAAAGTATTGGTGCATAGGGTATCTAACTGAATTACCATACTTTTCTTACTTGGTCAAGATGAAATATTATGCAGTGTTAATTATGCATGGGATAATATACCGATGAGTGAGATGTTTTGCAGCTTTACTCATAAAGATTGAGTTTCGTATTTCATTAAAACTGCGATGGTACCACATTAATCAGCTTAAGGCGAATGTGGCTGGAATATTAGGAATGGTGGACAGAATTTAAAGATACTGATTTGAAAAATAAAAATGGTTATAATCCTTCGTTGAGAAAAGAAAAGGATGAATTTGTAGCCCACGCATCCAACAGAATGCTAAGTCTTTTTATTTCTATTTTTAAAAAACCGAAATCTTAGTTAGGATTTAATTCTTAATTAATTTAAACGTCTGCATGAAAGCTTTGTTTTTCAACTGAACAAAGTACATTCCTGGGCTCAACGACTGTAGATTAATACAGACTTTTTTACTCGAAATTGTATGAAAAACAATCTTTCCATTTATATCATTAATATTGATTGTGCTTTTTATTCCCCTCAGGTCAATTGTTGTGAAATTATTAGCCGGGTTTGGAAATGGGGCGAATGAATACTCTGAAGAGGAATTATTGCCTTCGTCAATGGAAGTGACGGTGGGCAATATCCATTTATAAAAGTAACCGTTATTGTGGTTTGCGAAAGATAATTCGTTTTCCATAAAATATACTTCGTCGTAAAAATTTCCAACGCAAAACATGTTCAATTCGTTAACAGTGGGGTTCAAAGCTGAACTGGCAAAAGATAATATTGAATTGGTATTGGCCCCGTATAATCCTGTAGAATGCATGAAAGCTCCACTTTCGTCAGCTATTACTTCAAATGCACTTAAACTACTTGGATCGTTTGCCAAGAGAATGGTTTCATCATTGTATTTAAAATCAGTAAAGCAATCAAACCCACCACCAATAAATAAATTATTGTTTTCATCTACAACAACATTAAATGCCTGGTCAGAATAATCGGTGCCCATTTGGTTAGCCCATAGCACTTCAAAATCACTATCAGTTTTGCAAACAAAACCATCATTTTGGCCGTATCCGTTAAGTTGAATATCGCCAATTTTGAAGGCCGTGTTTGCAGAGAAAAAACCAACTGTAATAACATTACCATTGTTGTCAATAACCATTTGTTTAGCAGATTGTCCCCCTTCACTGCCAAAGGCAATAAAATCGCTGGCCATACCTGTTTCTTGGTCAAGCTTGACTAGCGTAATCCAGTAAAAATCACCGGTGTGTGGAAGTGTTTCACCATTTATTATTAATGGTTTAGAATAATCGGCAGCAAAGTAAACCTGGTTATCATTCAAAGCAATAGCATTGATTGAAGCATAAGCTCCATCAGTTTCGGCAGTAAAATATTGACCCCATATTGCATTATTATCATCCTCTAGTTTTAAAACAAAAATATCATTTCCAAATTCATGATTATATGGAATTTCTACACCATCAACTTCAAAAGGGCAATTGTAATAACCACTCACATATATAGAATTGTCAATTCCAATAGCCAGTTTTGTACTGTTGATAGATTTAAATTCCTGGGCTTGGATAAATTTAATCCACATCAGATGCCCGTCAATGCCTGACAACTTCATAATCATCGCCCGGTTGGTAAAGCTTCCATTTGCTTCCAGCACAATTTCCGAGTTTACTCTGAGGGTATCATAGGTTGATGTCCAACCGGCCAGCACAACGTTGTTGTCCCTGTCAACGGCTATATCATAAAATGCGTCCATTCCTGATCCATAAACTGTTGTTATCCATTCTACCTGCCCATTCAAATCCGTTTTACAGATTAAACCATTTGCTGCTAAAGCCTCGGGTAATTCATTTCCTTCGAAATTCCCGTTTCCGAAATAAGAACCATTTAGTAGCAAAGATTCTCCTTCAAACAGGACATCATTAAAATGACTGTTTTCACTCGTGGTATGCAATATTTTAACCCATTCAGCATACTGCGTTTGAGCAATTACAGCAGTGTTAAACGTAATAAGTAAGGCTACAAGGAGATAAAATTTTTCTTTCATAAAATTTTACATTTGTTAATAATATTGAATGTACTTTAAGTTTTTTCCTTTTTCTTTTTAGCTGCCGGAAATAAAATGTTATTTAAAATCAATCGGTATCCAGGCGAATTGGGGTACAGATTCAAATCGGTTGGCGGGTCGCCAATGCGGTGTTGGTAATCTTCGGGGTCGTGGCCTCCGTAAAAAGTCCAGAAACCTTTTCCGAATTCTCCATGAACATAGCGAGCTTCGCCGGCAGCTTTGTTTTCGCCCATAATCACCACATTTGATTTAATTAAAGCTTCATTAAAAGCCGTTGTTTGACCCATAAAACCTTTGATAATTCTTTCATGATTCTGAGTGAGCAGGGTGGGGATGTGGTCCCATTTTGCTGAAAATTCAAACAAAGAGAAATAATCATTTGCTTCGTTGATGGTGCGCGGACGGGTGTAAGTTATGTCAATGTCTGAGATTTCGTATTCCGCTGGATTCTTTACCAAAGTAAAGTTTTTAAATGCCAGGCAATTATCGTAATTTAGTTTGCCTTGCGCTTGCGGGTCCATCGGGTCGCCATCGAACATCACATCACAAATATCCACCTGGTCTGCCGCCATGGCTACATCGTAACTGTCAGTAGCCGAGCACATAGCAAACAGGTAGCCTCCTCCCAACACAAAATCGCGGATATTTTTTGCTACCGCGAGTTTCAGCTCCGACACTTTTTTAAATCCAAGTTTATGGGCCATTTCTTCTGAAGCACGCACATCTTCCTGATACCAGGGAAAATTGCGATAATTTGCCCAAAATTTCCCGTATTGTCCAGTAAAATCTTCGTGGTGCAAATGCAGCCAATCGTACATGGGCAGCAGTCCGCCTATAACTTCTTCGTCGTAAATTAAAGTATATGGAATTTCAGCATAAGTAAGTGCCAGGGTTACGGCATCGTCCCAGGGCTGTTTGTTTTTTGGAGAATAAACGGCAATTCGCGGTACTTTATAAAGTGTTAAAATATCCATATTTACATCGGGCTCGGCAATTTGCTGGCGTATGGAAGCTGCCTGCACATCGGTAATTACCTGGTAACTCACATTCCTGATAATACATTCATCTTCAAAAACTTTGTTGTATTGAACCAGGTAGCTTCCACCGCGGTAATTGAGCAGCCAGTCTATTTCAACATCTTTTTCCAGTATCCAATATGCAATTCCGTAGGCTTTAAGGTGGTTAGTCTGGGTTTTATCCATTGGAATAAGCAAATATGATGCTTTCAGATTAAAACTCAACAGCAACGTTATGGTTAGTAGTATAGGAAAAACAGTTTTTTTCATAGAGATTCTAATTCTTTCAGTAAAGTGAAACCTGGTTTTGATAATAAACTTTCTTTCGACCGGTTTATTTCATTTTTCGAAAATGGCTTCTTTGTCAATAATGACAGATATTCAAGGTTAGTGGTTGTCAAGTCGTTTCTTTCGTAGTTTTCTTCTTCCAATTTTTCGCCTGGCCTGGTTCCAATAATTTCAATTTCCAATTCCTTTCCCGAAGTTTTAATCATGTTCTCAGCAAGCGAAACAACTTTTTCAGGTTTTTTATCCGCCACAAAGATATCTTTATTCTTCCCAAATGTTAAAGCGTATAATATAAAATCTGCAGCTTCTTCGCCACTGATAAAGCGCCGTGTCATTGCTGGATGAGTGATAGTCAGCGGTTTTCCTTCCCTAATCTGTCGCTCAAAAATCAAATGCAC
>DATCTB010000545.1:0-2160 GCA_036568185.1 Bacteroidales bacterium
CAGCCGCTAATGCGCTAATAAACTAAAATTTATTTCTCTCCTGTTTCCTTTTCGGCAGTTTCTTCAATAATTTTTTCTGAAACAGGTTCGCCCATATAGCGGTGAATTATGCCATGGCCAAGGTAAATTAGCGGGGTTATCAGGATGGCTATGATGAGTTTGGCGGAATAACCGGTTGTGGCGGTATTGAGAAAATCGTCAAAGGATAGTTTGCCGGGAAGCCAGAAAGCGATTCCGGTTACGATGAAACTATCAATCAATTGAGAAACTACTGTGGAGCCGGTAGCGCGCAGCCAAATCATTTTGTGACCTGTCCGTTTGCGCACCATCCAAAATACAAACACATCGATAAATTGAGAAGCAAGAAAAGCTGTGATGCTACCAACAATTATCCACATGGATTGCCCGAAAACAGCCTGAAATTGCGGGTCTTTTACAGGCGAAATACCCGAAGCTGGTATATTGATTCCAATAAATAGAATGATAAACGCAAAAATAATGAGCGCGGTTGTTAAAAAAGTTAGCCGTTGAACACCTTTCTTTCCAAAATATTCATTGATAAGGTCGGTAGTAAGAAAAACCACCGGCCAGGGAATGATGCCGATGCTCATGGTGAATGGGCCCAACTGTATTAGTTTTCCGCCAATAAGTTCACCAACAATAGCATTAGTAATGAATATTCCGGCGAGGATGGTAAAGAGTATTTCTCGTTTGCTGGATTGCATAGTTGGGATAGTTTAATTTTCAAAACTAAAAACAATACGAATTGAAAAGGGGAAAGAAGAAAAACTATTTTTTTGTATTATTGTCAAGATTAAGTTAAAAAGTTTTTTTTCAACATATTATGTGTAATTAATTAGCTGAAATTTTTAATATTTTTTCCTTTGAACGTAAACCCAAAAAAATGAGAAGTACTATTAAAAAGATTATTCCGGAAAATATTCTTCGGTCGTTGAAAAATACATTTCTTAAACCTTATGAGCCTCTGTACCGCAGATCATATTCGCAGAATGGCGAAGATATGATTTTAGACTTTATTTTTCGTGATGTTAATAAGGGTTTTTATGTTGATGTAGGCGCAAATAATCCAAAAATTCAGTCTAACACCCAGTTCTTTTACGAAGTTGGTTGGAATGGAATCAACATTGATGCTTTGCCGGGGAGTATGAAATCCTTTAATCGTCAACGACCCCGTGATATAAATCTTGAAATACCGGTTTTTGATTCTGAAAAAACACTCACTTTCTATGTTTTTCAGGATTCCATGTACAATACTTTTTCTGAAGAAAAAGCAGAAACGGTACCCAATAAATTAGTTGAAAAGAAAGAACTTCAAACCAAAACTTTATCATGGATACTAGAGAAGTATTTAAAAAATAAGGAAATAGATTTTCTTACAATAGATGTTGAATCAGTGGATTTTCATGTTTTGAAGTCAAATGATTGGAATAAATTCAGACCTAAAACTGTCCTTTTTGAACTTTTGGAGCATGAAATTAAATCTAAGGAAGGTCAAAAAATGTTTGACTTTATGCTTGAAAAAGGATATCACTTTTATTGCAATACTCCGAAAAATGTTTTCTTTATTGAAAACAGTTTTTACAAAACCCGGTTTCTAAAATAATAATCTTTCTTGAACTTTTTTAAGAGGTTTTATTTACTTCATTAATTCACCACCACTTTTTCAGAGTAGGTATCACCGCTACTTCGTATTCTGACAAAATAAATCCCAGCCGGCAATTCTGCAGTAGAAATTATTAATCTTTGGTTTGTTGAGAATGAAGATTGGCTCGTACGGAAAACTTCCTTTCCGAAAGAATCTATCAAGCTGATGCTAGCATCATTTAAGTTTTCAGGCAAAACAATAGTAAATTCACTCGTTGCAGGATTGGGGTAAACCTGGAATTGTTTTCTTGCCAACTCCTTTTCTCCACTTACTTCATTATCGTCAACGCGGGTAATATAGATATCATTAGAACCACCACCTGCTTGTGTTTTCGCCCAAACGGCAATGGTTTTATCACCGGTTTGTACTTCAACATGTTCCTCATAAAATGGGCTGTACGTTGTTGTACAGATTAAGTTTCCGTCTTCATCCCACGCCACGGTTCCATCATCAAGCACTTTTTGCGCAACAAAACCTGTAGTATTCGCCTGGTG
>DATCTB010000546.1:0-4554 GCA_036568185.1 Bacteroidales bacterium
CCAAGGTGAAGGTCAGAAATTTGAACTATTTTCAGTCCGTTAAAAGCAGCGGGAAGGTTAGCAAATTTCAATTTTTCGTTCACCACCCTGAACTGATAAGCCCATTTAAACATCCCGGTTAGCATCGTTCCCATCACCAAACCACCGGTTATATAACCCATGTATAGCAAGAATTTACTTCTTGGAATTCCTTCGCTGTCGTCAACAACATCTTGCCTTTTTTCTTTATCAAAAAGATGAAATATTTTATTCACCAACCTGACCAAGTCGGCCAAAAGCAAAAAAATTACAGGAAATAATTTGGCAGTATAGAACACGAGGATAAAGCCAAGAAAATACGTTCGGAAAGGATCATTCCAGTCAACAACCGGAATGAAAGCGGCCGCAATTGCAAAGCAAATCAGCATGATAGCAGGCAACCAATAAATAAAAGTAAGCAAAATCTTCAACCATTTCCGATAACTAAACACCTGCTTCCTTGCAGCAGACCACAAATAAAGGTCGGCAAACATTAAAATGACATACACAAAATACTGACCTGAATATTTGGGAAGATAAAAAGCTATTAAAAAATAGCCAGCAATAAGAAGGATTGGAATGATTAAATAAAAAAGCTTTTGCTTCATCAACAGTTTTTAAGTGAAAGCAGGCTTAGAAAATTGAAAAGATAAATAGATTGAAAATTGGGAAAACCATCATTCTTTATCAAATTCCATTTTATTTGAGCGCTGCAAAAGTAAATGTTTTTAATTCAACGAAGTATTTCCTTTAGATTAATTAACATTTTGGCTATTATTTTTAAGAAAAAACAATGCCATTAAATTCTGCAAAGCATTCTATAACCTGCTTGAATACTGAAAAGGATTGCATGAATCTGGGACATTTTTAAAACCAGAAATATTTATTTTTTGAATTAAAGAAATAATTTTTGTCAATCTCAATAGATTTTATACTTTTGCGCTCCTGTTTCAAATATGTGAATGGACGAAACATGTTTGAAAAGAGTTCTTAAGATATAACAATACTCTTAAAGTTTGGAGAGATGGGTGAGTGGCTGAAACCAGTAGTTTGCTAAACTGCCGTACCTCTAAAGGGTACCGGGGGTTCGAATCCCCCTCTCTCCGCCAAACACAATAAAAACGGGGTATAGCGTAGTCCGGTTATCGCGCCTGCTTTGGGAGCAGGAGGTCCCAGGTTCGAATCCTGGTACCCCGACGTTGAAAATCAAACGGTTATAGGTTGAAAAACTTGTAACCGTTTTTTATTTGCATTGATTTTCAAGCAAAAAACAATTCCGACCCGGCTTCGCCGGGTCGGAATTTCAATTAGTATATATAGTAGAGGTAGTTGTCGTTTTTATAAAAAACAAACAGAATTATTCAATAGGGTCGCCTACCGGTGCGGGATCCCATTTACTTTTTTTGGTCATTATTTCTTTGTACAAACGACCATCAATATTCAATACAGCCAAATATCTTCCGGCTGGTTTATTAGCTGCATCATAAAGTTTAAAATACACGCCTTTGTTGACGTTTCCGCTAAATAGTTTCTCACCAATACCAGTTTCCATATTTGTAACCGACAGTGAAGCATGACATGTTTTACGAATTATGAATTTAATTTTCGTACGGGTATAAAATGGATCGGGATAGTGGCTTAAAATATCTAAATCATAACCAGGATCTTCGGTTGAGAACATCAGATCAGGGTTAGCGTTTTCAGACACATCCATTGATTGCTCAACAGATAGTTCAGGGGTCAGATCAGCGTCTTTTTGGCATGACAACATCATTACTGTTGCTCCGAGCAGACACGCGAGAAATAAAATTTTTGTTTTCATTGTAGTAATTTTTAGTAATTAATAGTACTACAAAGGTGGATACTTTCTCCCGAATATTTTTAACGGTTTTCAGCCAAATAAAAAAAATAGTGGTTTTCAGCTAGCAATTTATTAATTGGAAAAAAAGGATATATATCAAGTTTTCCCACTAACCCTGGGATGAAATACAAATCAAGTAAAAAGAGGGATTTTGCTGTTGTTTTATGCAGGCACAGGAATTGTAATTTGGTAATGTGTGCCTTTACCAACAGCGGTATTTACTTGTAATTTTCCTTTAAGAAAATCGACTCGGGATTTAATTCCAAAGACACCAAGGCTTTTATTATGGGGTAGTTTCTCAAGGTCAAAACCTTTACCATCATCTTTGTAATCAATAACAATTGTTTCATCGCTTTTCTTGCATGAAAATTCTATGGTTTTAGCCTGGGCATGTTTTAAGGTATTATTCACCATTTCCTGGATAACGCGGTAGAGCATAATTTCCATGTTTTCGGGCAAACGTTGTTCACTTCCTGAAAAATTGGCATTCACCTCAATATCTTCAAGTTCGTCGAGTTTTTCAAACATATCTTCGAGTGCTTCGAGCAAGCCAAATTTTGATAATACCACCGGCATCATGTTTTGCGAAATCTTTCTTACCTCGCCGCCGGCTTGCTTTAGTAGCATTTCAGCTTTATTAAGCATTTCTATGGTTTTCTTATTCTGTGCTGTTTTGGAAACTACTGAAAAGTGAATGCTTGCTGTTGACAGCAACACACCAATTCCATCATGCAATTCCTGGGCAATTCTTTTACGTTCTTTTTCCTGGCCTACAATTATAGATTGAGCTGAAAGCAATTTTTTCTCATCCTCCAACTGCTGAATGCGTTGAGCATCGATAATCCTGTTTTTTCTTGCTTTCATTCTAAAATAGTACAAAATAACAAGGAGCAGAAATACTGCCGTAACAGAAATTCCCATTGTAGTATTTCGTTCTGTTCGGATTGATTTTTTCTCTAGTTCTTTTATCCTGTTTTCGTCCTGAAGGGCCTTTATCTGGGCTAGTTTTTTTTCACTTTCATATTTGGCTTGCATATCTTCTATAGCCCTAACTTTTTCTTCGTTAAGCACTGAGTCCTGCCAGGCGCTTGCCAGGGTCAAATTGGTAAATGCATTTTTATAATCGCCTTTTTCACCATAAAGGCTTGCCAGGTTTCCATATGCTTTCCTGATTGCATTTTTTGAATTTATTTTTTGAGCGATAGAAAGACTTTTCTGATAATAATTGATAGCCTGTTCATATTTTTTCTCTTTTTTGTTAATAACCCCAAGATTATTAAAAATAGAAATCATTCTCAATGAATCATTTAGTTCTTCGGCAATTTGAAGCGCTTTCAAATAAGATTGGAACGCAAGTTCATTTTTATCTTGATGACGATAAATAATACCAATATTTGAATATAACCGGGCTAAACCTGCTTTATCATCAATTTCTATAGAATAGTTAATTGCTTTTTTTAAAGCAATCTCAGATTCAGTAAATTTTTCCTGCCGGAAATAACAAACAGCTATGTTACTCAAAGAAGTATTGGCATAGCCTTTAAAACCAAGTTCGTTGCTTAATTTGTAAGTGCGCTCATAAATGGCTAATGCAGAGTCATAATTTTTCAATTTTTCATAAACATTACCCAAGGTGATAAGGCCGGCAACATGCCTGAATTTATTTTGGCCTGATGAAAGCAAACTTTCGCTTTCCAATGCAAATTCCAATGCCATAGCATAGTCACCTCTGTCTTCGTACAACAAGGCTTTGTTATTCAACACGCTTACTATGCCAAGCGTATCTTTTATTTTTTCAAAAATTACCATTGCAGAATCATAATAGAGAATACAATCCTGGTTATTTCCTCGCTTGTCGGCAAGGTAACCCTGGTTTACCAAAACTTTAGCCAATGTTGAATCAACTTGGTTTTTCTTAGCTATTTTATTCACCTCAAGAAAATATAATGTTGCCGAATCCAACTGGCTGGTAAAGAGAAACATGGTTCCTTTTTTACGCCTAAGGTAATTTTCCAACTTGTAGTCTTTTTTGCTTGCTGCAAGATTAATGGCTGAACCATAAACAGAAATTGCGGATTTAAAATCACCTTTCTTTTCCAGCATATAAGCTTCTTCTAATAAACTATCCAGGGAAACGGCGCTAACCCCTCTTTGTTCTCCCTCAGACTGGACAACAGGAAGCTGTGAATGAATTAGAATCTGTTGAGCAAAGGCTGCCGGGCACAGTGCAATAGATTGAAATAGTAATATACCCAGCAGCGTTACATGAGTATGACTTAATTTTTTTAACATTGATTATTTTATTAAGATCTTGATTTAAAATCAATACAAGCCCATAGGTACTTTGGCCGTTTCAAATTCTTCTTCGTCTTTTAAAATATAAACTTCCGGTTCAACATATTCATAAGCCTTAATTTTAATTTTATGTCCTGCCGGAAGGTTAGGAATACCCACATACAATGAGACTAAATCAGGTCTATCATTTACTCCAATGAACTCATCCGGTTCGACGTCAAATTCAATTATAGCCTCGGTGAGTGTACTTGGATTTGACGGTCTTAAAACGACTTTTTTTTCATTTAGTTCCCAATGAGTATAACACTCAATCATTCGGTTGCTAGTTACTGATTGAAATAGCATAACATTTTTTAAATAAGTTCCCATAGTTGTAAGTT
>DATCTB010000547.1:0-3963 GCA_036568185.1 Bacteroidales bacterium
CAGCTTGCTGGTAATCATTTTCACAGGTTGGCATTTCCTCGATCCAGTGGCCGCCATTGTTGTTGCTTCTTATATTTTAAAAGAGGCATTTGAAATTTTAATTGAAGCATTTAAACCACTTACCGACAATTCATTACCTGATGAAGAACAAATCCTTATCAGGGAAATTTTAAAGGAAAACCTGAAAAAGGAAATGAACTACCACATGCTTCGAACCCGGAAAGCCGGCTCCAACCGTGAAATTGATTTCCACCTTGAAGTACCTGCCCTAATGACTGTTGAAGATTCGCACAAACTTTGCGATAGAATTGAAGAAGAGTTGATGGATGTGCTTGCTAACTTAAAAGTTACTATTCATGTGGAACCGTTGGGATACCACAAGGAAAATTGATGATTATTAGGTCTTTAGTTCAATTGCGAGCCGACTAAGGAGGTATGGCAATCTCCTTTACGAATAATAAAAATTAAATTCAATAAAATATGAAAGCAGCCCTAAATATTTTTCTGGCAACTACTATTTCAATTTTTCTTTATGCCTGTACTCAAAACAGTCTGGAAAAATCAAATATTAATAAAAATTCGCAAGCTGATTCCAATTCATTATCAAACGCTCGAATTCAAATTAGCGAAGTGCTCGATTCATTCAATATTGCCGCTGCAAATGCAGATTTTGAAAACTACTTTAAATATTTAACTGATGACGCAGTTTTCATTGGAACTGATGCTACTGAAGTTTGGAACAAGGACAACTTTATGATTTGGGCAAAACCATATTTTGACAATGGAAATGCCTGGGAATTTCAATCAATTGACAGACATATTTATTTTGACAAAACTGGAAACATAGCTTGGTTCGATGAATTGTTGGATACACAAATGAAAATTTGCCGGGGCTCTGGCGTTTTAACAAAACAAGGAAACGACTGGAAAATTCAGCAATATGTTTTATCAATGACAATTCCCAACAGCTTAATTGATACAGTCATAAATTTAAAGTCCGTTCATGATGATGAATTCTTGAAAAATTTATAATCTTGCCTTAAAGAAAAACAAAGTGGACTATAAAGAAATAATTGAAGAAATTTATTATAAGGTCGGAAATGAGGAAAATAAAGGGCAATTAGCCTCCTACATACCCGAACTGGCACATGTTGACCCGGAAAAATTTGGCATCCATATTTCAACAATTGAACAGTATGAATTTGGAATTGGAAACTACACTGATAGATTCTCTATTCAGAGTATCGCAAAAGTCCTCTCAGCAGGTTTAGCATACAAAATTCTAGGAGAACAAATTTGGGCGAGGCTTGGGGTTGAGCCATCAGGTACGGCTTTCAACTCGCTTGTGCAGCTTGAAGCAGACAAAGGAATTCCAAGAAATCCTTTTATTAATGCTGGTGCTTTGGTCATTTGCGATATTCTAATCACTCAACTGAAAAATCCAAAAGAAGATTTTTTAGCATTCGCGAGGGAAGTTTCAGGCATTCACGATTTGAATTTTTCAAAAAGAATTGCAGATTCTGAAAAATCAGTTGGATACCGCAATGTTGCTTTATGCAATTTCATTAAATCTTTCGGCAATATTAAAAATGATGCATCCGAAGTGCTAGACTTTTATTATTGCTTGTGTTCATTGGAAATGAATTGCCAGGAACTGTCAAGAACCTTTATTTTTTTGGCGAATGATGGATATTTATTAGGCAAGAAAATTAGGGTTTTCAATAAAAGCCGGACCAAAAGAATAAATGCGCTCATGCAAACTTGTGGTTTTTATGACGAATCGGGAGAATTTGCATTCAAGGTTGGCCTTCCTGGAAAAAGTGGCGTTGGTGGCGGTATAATTGCTATTCACCCGGGTAAATATTCTATCGCGGTTTGGAGCCCTATCTTAAATGAAAAAGGAAATTCATACAGGGGCATGAGGTTTCTCGAAAAGTTTACTACCAAAACCCAGTCCTCAATTTTCTAAGCGATAGTTAGTTTCCAAATGTTAATTAAATGTTAATATGTGGAATCGTTATAAATAGTCTAGTCAAAATCTATTAGGTTTGTTGGATTAATATTCTATTATCTAACAAACAAATACACACGATGAAAAACCTCCACAAACTTTTGATGTCCGCATCAATCCTTGCTTTTCTATTCATTGCAATTTCCTGCAATACTGAAATGAAACACGAAACCGTAGTTCAAGCAGTTGCTGAACCTGAAGTTCCCGAGTATTTTTATCTCCGCCCCGAAGTTGAAAAAGCCTATGGTTATGCGCATGCCGTGAAAATTGGCAATGACATTAAAATTTCGGGTGCTGTAAGCATGGACGATGAAGGAAATCCAACTGCCGTGGGCGATTTGGCACAACAAATGAAAAATTGCTATTCCGATTTGGATAAAATCCTAAAACATTATGGCTGCACTTTTGATGATGTGGTTGTTGAAAATGTGTTCACTACCAATATGCCTGAATTCCTGAACCAGGCCGGCTACCGCAATACAATCTACACCAAACAATTTCCAACCGGCTCATGGCTGGGTGTGAAAGAACTGGCTTTGCCCGAGTTCATGATTGAAATTGAACTGGAAGTGTATAAACCAAACTAACAAATGTTTATGCTTAAAAACTAATTTTTTCATTTAGTGAACCTTTGTGGCTTCTTAGTGTTTTTTGTGCCATAGTTTTTTAATGGCTGTTACACAGAGTTCCACAAAGAAGGCACAAAACACACAAAGACATTTTATCACTAATTTATTAAAAAAACATGAAAAAAATACTAATAACAGGCTGCAGCACAGGCTTCGGGCATCAAGCGGCGAAATATCTCGCAGAAAAAGGGCACCACGTTTACGCCACCATGCGCAACATCAAAGGCAAAAATTCACAGTCGGCTGAAGATTTGAAATATTTTGCCGAGTCGAAAAAGTTAAAAATGGATGTGCTGGAAATGGATGTAACTTCCGACAAAAGTGTGGCTGATTGCGTTGCCCAAATTCCGGTGGTTGATGTTTTGATAAACAATGCAGGCGTTGGTTATGGCGGACCCATTGAGGCTTTCAGTTCTGAAGAAATTCTTGCACAATTGGACTTAAACATTGTTGGCACTTTGCGGGTGGCGAAAGCCGTACTTCCCGGAATGCGCCACAGGAAATCAGGCCTGATAATACAGGTAAGTTCTACTGCCGGACGGGCTGCTTTCCCCGGATTTGGCGTTTACCACGCCAGCAAATGGGGACTTGAAGGAGTCAGCGAAGCCTTACGCTACGAATTGGCACCAGCTGGCATTGACGTTGTAATTGTTGAGCCTGGGCCGTTTTCAACCAATTTCTTTACCAGCATTGTTCAGCCGAAAAATGCTGAACTTATTGCTGCTTACGAGCAGGTAAGCGGTTTTCTGGATGGCTTTGGACAACAAGTTCAGGCTATGTACGACGACGAGAATGCCCCAACTGATTCGATAATCGTTGTGAAAATTTTTGAAGACCTCATAAACACTCCGGCAGGCAAGCGTCCTTTGCGAACCATAGCAGGATTGGATTTCGGTTTCCAGGCACTCAACGATGCTACCGAACCGATTAGAAAAGCCGCCCTCGAAGGTATGGGTATTGCACATTGGGATGGGCCTTCGGCTTAGTGCAAGTATTTTGTAAAGCATAACCTAAGTGTTTTTTGTGCCTCCTTGGTGTTTTTTGTGATATAGTTTTTTAATAGCTGTTGCACAAAGTCCCGCAAAGGAGGCACAAAGTTTCACAAAGCATTAAAACCTCCTGATTGCCTTCCTTTTTTTGAAATTGAATTCATCAATTTCGTAGCTGATTCAAAATAGTAAACAATTTGCTTGTTTATAACTTATTGTATTGGGAATAGGGGTATTAGCTATTAAACTTGTCTTAAAAGCAAACCAAAGTTTAATTTATCCCTAAACCAATGAAAAAGTTCTGCACCTTAATCATTGCATTACTTGCAATACA
>DATCTB010000548.1:0-3512 GCA_036568185.1 Bacteroidales bacterium
ATAATAGGTTTGAAAATAATCATTTCCAAATTGTTGAAGTTTATCCTTTTTGAACTGTTTTGCAATAAAAGCGGCAGCTTTTCCATCGCCATTTTTCACATAGCCGCGTCCGTAAAATTTCTCGCTTGTCAGTTTGTCAAGCATTTCTCGGGCATAGGCAATGTCTTGCGCTACAAGGTTTCCCTGAAAAACGAACAGAAAAATAATGGCAAAAAACTTCTTCATTTTTTATTCTATTTTCCTGTCAAGCAGCTCCTTGAATTTAATAAACGCTTCATTGTCATCCTTCCATTGGTTGTGGATTTTCAATTCGATAAAATAAGTAACAACGCCTTCTTTGGTCTTCATTTCGTTCAGTTCGTCCAAAGCCTTGTTGTATTTTCCCATGTCGCCATTGAACAATTCGTTGATAAACAAAAACTTTTCGTTGATGCCGATAGCCTGCCGGAGGTCTACAATGCGGGTTTGGCGCATTTTATCTGCTATGCTGGGTTCTTTGTCGTGGCTAATTCTATCAAAAATAGTTGGCTCGCCTGTGGTTGTAAACAGGTCGATGGTAGAGCGCACTGTTTTTGTTTCGGTTATTTTAATTTCTTCAACAGGTGGCTCCGGGTCAACTTTTTCAACAATTTCTTCTACTATTTCCTGCCGCATTTCAACTCCTTTTTCCACTTCTATTTCAAACTCAACCACTTGTGGCGTTTCGGCTTCCGGTTCAGGAATTTCAATTGTTTCTTCTTCAATTTCTTCTTGTAATGTTTCAACTTCAGGCTCAGGGATTTCCTGCATTTCAATATCAGTTTCTTCTTCAATAATAGCTTGCATTTCAGGCTGTTCAGGCTCCTTTTCTACTTCTGGGACCGGAACTACAGGAATTTGTTTTTCTTCCTGTGCTTCAGGTTTTTTCTCAAGATTAACTTCTAATTCTAAAACCTGTTCATATAATTCACGGATTACATTTTGAAGAATCTCAATGTCCAGCTTGTGTAGGTTGTAATTATCCCCATTCATGCGCAGCACCTGCTTTTGTAAAGCTTCCAATTGTTTTGCTAGGCTGGTTAGTATTTTGTTGTTTTCCATTATTTCAAAATTGTTTTTTTAATAACCAAAATTCTTGAGATTTATTTTATAAAATGAAACCCGATTATATTTAAAAAGGGTACAAGAATGGCAAAAAAGTTCCTTATTTTTGTCCTTCTCAAAAATAAGAAGAATATCAATAGTTAAGGGATGTTTCTGGAAAAAGGGCAAAATAGTTCAGCGCGTGCAGGATGGATTGAAGTGATTTGCGGCAGCATGTTTTCGGGCAAAACCGAAGAACTGATCAGGCGGCTGAACCGGGCAAGGATTGCAAAACAAAAAGTGGAAGTTTTCAAACCCGCCATCGACACCCGCTACGACGAAAATGATGTGGTTTCGCACGATGCCCGCAAGGAAACTTCTATTGCAGTTGAAAATGCGTCGCAAATTTTATTTTATGCTCAGGATTTTGAGGTTGTTGGCATTGATGAAGCCCAGTTTTTTGGGAATGAACTGGTTTCGGTTTGTACCCAGCTCGCTGACCAGGGAAAGCGGGTGCTGGTGTCGGGGCTCGATATGGATTACCTCGGACAGCCTTTTGGCCCAATCCCACAGTTGATGGCTGTTGCCGAATATGTGACCAAAGTGCACGCAATCTGCATCCAGTGCGGCGACCTCGCTCAACATTCACACCGGAAAATTGCAAATGACAAGTTGGTTATGCTTGGCGAAACGGATTCGTATGAGCCATTGTGCCGTAAATGTTTTAATAAAGCCAGGAAACAGGCTCAACCATAAATTGCTTTTAGGCTTCCTCATTTTTGTTAATTTTGCCAATCCTAAATTTTAAAAACAATGAAAAAAATATTTCTGATTCTTAGCTTATTTGCCAGCGTAACTTTGGTTTCGCAAACCGCAAAACCCGAAACGTTTATTATTATCCATACCACTTTGGGCGATATTACTGCCAAATTGTACAACGACACCCCAAAACACCGCGACAATTTTATCAAACTCGTCAACGAAGGTTGGTACAATGGTTCGCCCTTTCACCGTGTAATTGATAATTTTATGATTCAGGGTGGAGGAAATGCTGATGGCAGGCAAGACCCGGGCTATACCGTTGATGCAGAAATTCTTCCAAAGCATTACCACAAAAAAGGTGCATTGGCAGCTGCAAGGACGCCTGACAACGTGAACCCGCAAAAAAAATCATCTGGTTCTCAGTTTTATATTGTTGAGGGACAAGTTTTTAATGACCAGAATTTAAGCATGATTACCGCTAAAAACGGGCATCAATTTACTGCTGAAGAAAAAACGGCTTACAAAACAATTGGTGGCTACCCGCCTCTTGATGGCGACTATACTGTGTTTGGTGAAGTAATCAGCGGATTTGATGTGGTTGATAAAATTGCTGCTGTTCCAACTGGAAGAGGCGATAAGCCAATCACTCCGGTTACAATGACGATTGAAATTCTTGAATAATTTAATAAAATGAAATCAAAAATAGACGGCTTACTGCAGGAAGTTGAATCGTTCAAAGCTGAAAGCCTTGAGCAATTGGAAGCTTTCAGGATTAAATTTCTTGGAAAAAAAGGGCATTTAACTGATTTGTTCGAAGACTTTAAAACCATTGCCCCGCAAGACCGCAAGGAAATGGGCCAGTTACTGAACAACTTGAAAACCGCCGTTCAGGAAAAAGTAGCTGATTTCAAAACCCAGCTTGAATCGGGGAAAGAAACCCAAACTTCATACATCGACCTGACTTTGCCAGTTGGAAATCAAATTGGGACAAGGCACCCGCTTTCGATTGTCAGGAAAGAAATCATTGATATTTTTTCAAGGCTTGGTTTTTCTGTTTCTGAAGGCCCTGAAATTGAAGATGATTTTCACAATTTCACCGCGCTCAACTTTCCTGAAAACCACCCTGCCCGCGACATGCAGGATACTTTTTTTATTGAAAAAGAACCGGATATTGCTTTGCGTACCCACACTTCGTCGGTGCAAATCAGGGTGATGGAAAAAACACAGCCGCCAATCAGGACAGTGCTTCCCGGTAGGGTTTTTAGAAATGAGGCTATTTCAGCACGCGCCCACTGCATCTTTCACCAGGTTGAAGGGCTGGTTGTTGATACCGATGTTTCCTTCACCGAACTGAAACAAACCCTGTTTTATTTTGCCAAAGAAATGTTTGGCCAGGACACCAAAATACGTTTCCGCCCCTCTTATTTCCCTTTTACCGAACCTTCGGCTGAAATGGATATTTCCTGTAATATTTGTGGTGGAAAAGGCTGCAACATTTGTAAATATACCGGCTGGGTTGAAATTCTGGGCTGCGGCATGGTTGACCCCAGTGTGCTCGACAATTGCAAAATCGACAGCCAAAAATACACCGGCTACGCTTTCGGTATGGGCATCGAACGCATCACCATGCTCAAATACCAAATCAACGACCTGAGGCTGTTTTTTGAAAATGATTTGAGGTTTTTGCA
>DATCTB010000549.1:0-8072 GCA_036568185.1 Bacteroidales bacterium
ATCGTACTCAAATTTTCCATCTTTGTCCAACCTGTTTTTGCACCAAACCGGAAAGCGTAAATCGTAACAAATCATCGGTTTTATTTTCCAGCCATTCAATTCAACAATCAGTTGCTTTTCACCGGGCTGGATATGCTCGTGTTCGCCGCCCATCCTGAAAACATGGCGCTTTTGGTACAATTCAAAAGTCTTGTCGGGGCGCATCCAAACCAGGGTGTTGGCATATTTTCCATCAAAATTCATTAAAAAACTTCCGGTAATCGTTGTTTGCGCCTTCGAAGCCAGGACTGCCATCCATTGCATGGTTTTGCCGTCTTCTTTTTCGGCAAACTTTTCCGGTTCTACGGGGAAACCGGTTGTAAAAGTTTCAGGAAGAATAACCAAATCGTGGCCGGCAGCGTGGTTTAGAATTTTCACTTCAAGCAGCTCACGATTTTTGGCCGGGTTTTCCCATGCCAACTCAGTTTGTAACCCTAATATTCTTAAATCTTGCATAAAATTTCAGCAGCTTGTTTTAAAGTAGATTCTTGTTTTGCAAAGCAAAAACGCAGCACTTTGTTATCGTTTCCACGATTATAGAAAGACGAAACAGGAATGGCAGCCAAGCCATGTTCGCTACAAAGCCGGCTTGCAAATTCCATTTCCTTTTCTTCAGAAATATCACTGTAATCAAGCAATTGGAAATAAGTTCCGTAACAAGGAAGCACCTTAAATCTTGAGTTTTTTATCGAATTAACAAAGAAATCCCTTTTTTCCTGGTAAAAATTACCCAGCGATTCGTAATTATTTTTGTCCTGGATAAATTCGCCGATGGCATATTGAATAGGAGTATTCACAGCAAAAACATTGAATTGGTGCACTTTTCTGAATTCCTTGGTCAGCTTTTCCGGTGCAAGTACAAAACCCACTTTCCAGCCGGTAGCATGAAAAGTCTTGCCAAACGAGCCAATCAGTAAGCTTCGTGAAGCCAGGTCTGGAAAACGGCAAACGCTCTGGTGTTTTATTTCATTAAAAATCAAATGCTCATACACTTCATCGCTCATTACTATAATGTCGGTGCCTTTAGTTAGTCTTTCCAATTCTTTCAAATCGTTTTCCTTCAATACACTTCCAGTTGGGTTTTGTGGAGAATTGATAATAATCATTCTTGTGCGATTGGTAACCCGCTGTTTGACGGCTGCCCAATCAATGGAAAAATCAGGAAAGTTGAGCGAAATATATTTTACGATTCCTCCATTCAGTTTGATTGCCGGAGCATAACTGTCGTAAGCCGGTTCGAAAATAATCACCTCATCTTCTTTTCCAACAAAAGCTGAAATAGCTGCAAACAAAGCCTGCGTAGCCCCTGCAGTTATGGTTATTTCAGAATCTTTGTCATATTTTGCCTTGTATTTTTCAAAAAACATATTGGAAATTCCTTCCCTGAGCGAGGGCACACCGGGCATGGGTGCGTATTGGTTAAAGCCTTTTTTCATATAGCCGTTGACCAATGATATTAATTCTTTTGAAATTGGAAAATCAGGAAAGCCTTGCGAAAGGTTTACAGCATTGTATTTGGTTGCCATAGCTGACATGACTGCGAAAATGCTGGTGCCCGTTTGTGGAAGTTTGGAATATACTTTGCCCTGGTAAGGAATCATGAAATTAATTTTAATGAATGACAAATGTAAAATTTTTAAACGGCAATTCTGAATTATAAAATATCAGAAAGCATCGATTACATTTTGAAAAGCTCTAAATGAGATTCGACAACTACATTTTTTTTATTGAATGAAAACAAAAAACTTTTATTACTAATAGTTCACTTTGCAGAACTTGTATTATTTCTTAAAGAAGGCTTTATCAAAAGGCGCAGTGCCTGGTCTGAAAAGAAATAGCCCCAGGCCCAGTCCATCATCACCAGTATTTTATTCTTAAAACCAATCAACATCATAATGTGGACGAAAAGCCAAAGCACCCATGCAAAAAAACCCTGCGTTTTGAGGTAAGGCAAATCGGCAACCGCCAAATGCCGCCCTATTGTTGCCAGCGAACCTTTGTCAACGTATTGAAATGCTTTCTGTGTTTTTCCATTTTTTAAATGAATAAGATTTTCAGCCATATTTTTTGCCTGCTGTATAGCCACCGGTGCCACTTGCGGATGTCCTTTCGGAAAATCTGCAGATTGCATTTCGGCAATATCTCCTAAAGCATAAATATTGTTATAGCCTTTTACCACATTGTATTCATCTATCAGAACCCGTTTCCCTTTTCCAAATGAAGTTGCAGCAAGCCCCTGGACAGAAATTGGCATTACCCCTGCCGCCCATACCAGATTGTAGGTTGAATGGTTGGAGCCATCG
This sequence comes from Bacteroidales bacterium, assembly GCA_036568185.1. Classification (GTDB taxonomy): domain Bacteria; phylum Bacteroidota; class Bacteroidia; order Bacteroidales; family F082; genus DATCTB01. The sequence continues at coordinate 2,343 of DATCTB010000549.1, forward strand.
CTTAGCACCACTTTTTCACCATCGTAATCGGTAACAAAAGTGTCAGTTTTTACAATAACACCAAGCTTTTCAAGGTACTGACGCGCTTTTTCTGAAGATTTTTCCGACATCACATTCAACAATTTTGGCGAAGCCTCAAATAAATAAATGTTCATCAAGGCAAAATCAAGTTCTGGATAATCTTTCGGAAGAATAAACTTTTTCATTTCGGCCAAGGCACCTGCCATTTCCACGCCTGTTGGGCCACCGCCAACAACAACAACGTTTAAGTGCGCTTCTTTTTTTAAAGAATCTGTCTGGTCAAGCGCTGCTTCATAATTTTGTAATATGGTATTCCTGATTAAAATGGCATCTGAAACCGTTTTCATTGGCAAGGCGTTTTTCCTGATGTTTTCATTACCAAAAAAATTGGTTGTAAGGCCTGCTGCAATTACTAGAAAATCATACTCCAGTATTCCTATTGAGGTAATAATTTCATTCTTTTCCGACTCAACTTTTAATAATTCCGCTATGCGAAAATGCATTCGTTCCTGCTTTTGAAAAAGTTTGCGGAAGGGAAATGAAATAGCACTGGGCTCAAGTCCGGCAGTAGCAATTTGATAAAGCAAAGGCTGAAACTGGTGGTAATTATTTTTATCGAGCACTACAACCTGGTAACCTGAGCGATAAAGCAACCTGGCCAGCTTCAACCCGCCAAAGCCGCCACCCACAATCACTATTCGTTTATATTTCGGTTTAGGTAAATTAGCTATTTCTTTCATAGTTATTTATTTCAAAATGCTCTTGCAAAACTAACTGACTTTTAGTTCTGATATTTGTTTTAAAAAAGCTTTTAATAATATTTAAATTTTCAAAAAATTATATTGTATATCTTTGCGCCGCTGAAAAACAACAACAAATAAATTACTACTAATGATGAAAAACATTGACACTTACGATTTTAAAAATAAGAAAGTAATCGTCCGCGTCGATTTCAATGTTCCTCTTAATGAACAATTCGATATTACAGACGACACACGAATCAGGGCGACAATTCCAACCATTCAAAAAATACGCGAAGGTGGCGGAGCAGTTATTTTAATGTCGCACCTGGGAAGGCCGAAAGAAGGCCCGACCGATAAATTCTCCTTGAAACATTTAGTAAATGACCTTTCGGAGAAACTTGGAACTCCGGTTCAATTTGCTGATGATTGCATTGGCGAATCAGCACGCAAGGAAGCTGCTGCTTTGAAACCCGGTGAAGTTCTGTTACTTGAAAATCTTCGTTTTTATAAAGAAGAAGAAAAAGGAGATGAAGCATTTGCAAAAAAACTAGCTGACCTGGCTGATGTTTATGTGAATGATGCCTTTGGAACTGCCCACCGCGCGCATGCTTCTACGGCTATAATTGCTAAATTTTTCCCAAACGACAAACTATTTGGTTATGTGATGGGAAATGAAGTTGCCAGCATCAACAAAGTGCTGAAACAAGGCGACAGGCCAATTACGGCAGTACTTGGCGGCGCAAAAGTTTCGGGTAAAATTGAAATTATCAACCACTTACTCGACAAAGTGGACAACCTGATTATTGGCGGTGGCATGATGTTTACCTTTATAAAAGCTAATGGAGGAAAAGTAGGAAGTTCGCTGGTTGAGGAAGATTTGATTGATACCGCGAAGGCTGCTATGAAAAAAGCCAAAAAGCTTGATGTGAAAATTTACATCCCGACAGATGCCATTATTGCCGATAAATTTGATAATGATGCAAACACAAAGGTTTGCAAAGCCGGTGAAATACCTGATGGATGGATGGGACTTGACATTGGGCCTGAAACCTTCAATATTTTCAACAAAGTCATCATCGAATCATCAACCTTGCTGTGGAATGGACCTATGGGCGTGTTTGAAATGTCCAATTTTGCTGCCGGAACCATTGAAGTTGCCCGTGCAATTGCCCGCGCGACAGAAAAAGGAGCTTTTTCATTGATTGGTGGTGGCGATTCAGTAGCAGCAATAAATAAATACAATCTGCAAGACAAAGTGAGCCATGTTTCAACCGGCGGCGGAGCAATGCTTGAGTTTATTGAAGGAAAAACATTGCCGGGAGTTGCGGCGATTGAGGATTAGAAAGTTCTTTGTTTATTCCTTAATAATTTTTTCCCTGATTATTTTATTATCCATTTCTAATTCGATTATATAAATTGCAGGAATTAAATTTGATATGTTTATTTCATTGTTCGGACAAACGCCAGCTAAAACTCTCTGTCCCTTGAGATTATAGATATTATAATTTATTTTTTTACCAGTAGGAATATTGTTGATTTTGATTTTATCGTTCGATGGATTTGGATAAATTCTAATTTCTGAATGAGATATTTTATTGTTAACGTTTACAAGAGGGTTTATTGATTTATACAATTGATATGGCTGGCTAGTCAATTTTTTGCACTGCAAGTAAACAGTGTTATCAGGTGAAATTGAAATTTGATTTATATAAGGATTCAATATTGAATCGTTTAAAATCGACCAATTATATCCCCAATCTTCTGAAAACCGGCATCCATTATAATCATATCCATTCACACCTGCAATGAGGTTGTCTTGTGAGTCAGATGCCATAGCGGTAATAAGAAGATCTGAAATGATAGAAAAATTTTCTCCGTTATCACTCGAACTGAAAACAGCAGCATTTTCCTCGCTTCCAACAATTATAATACCTACGTCGTTTACTTCAATAGTATGCAAATGAATATCAGTAATTCCAATACTTTCCCAAGTAAGCCCATGGTCCAGTGAACGATGAAAACCACTTCCAGTGTTTGGCCCATCATACGAACCACCGACAACATAAATTTCACCGTTTAATCCAAAATCAAGATCTGTAAAATAGATGTTGCCACCCTGAATTGAAAGAGTGTCCCAAGCATTCCCGTTATTTGAAGAACGTAAAATAATACCCCATCCAATAGCATAAATTTCATTAGAAGGTGAAACACAAATGTTCAATATATTACGAGTTATATTATGACTTTTTTCAAAAGTATCGCCATCATCAAATGATCTGAATATGCCGCTTCCGCTGCTAACAAATAAAACTCCATCATTGCTATACTTTATTGAAAAGATATTAATATAGTAGATTGAATCAACATATAATTGTTCCCAAGATCCTCCGTCATTAAATGATCTAAACAATCCAGTAAAATCGTTATTACCACCCACTGCTACAAACAGTGTGTTTTCTTTTTCGGCATTAATTGCTTTAGTTCTTAATGTATCTGGAAAATTGATAGGTTCCCAAATATTTTGGGCAATAGGTGAATAAGAAATAAACATCAACAGACTAAGAAAAAGCTTATTCATTTTATTGGTTTTATCTTACACAATATTACAAAAATATGATTCTTCACTGCGTTCAGAATTACAGAAAAACCTATTAAGCCCAAGATTTAAACCGTGGGCTAATATTATATCCTAACCTTATCCTCTTCTTTATCGAAAAAATCAAATTCAAATAGTCCTGGGTCAATCCATGAAAACATGGCTGGTGCAATTGAGGAAATGGGTTTATGAAGAATGGAAGATTCGCGGGTTTCCTTTTTGAAAAAATAATGCCCTGAGCTAACATATCCCACGATGAAAATAAATATGCTGATGAAAAGCGCCCCTTTAAAAATACCAAAAATGGCGCCGGCCAACTTGTTTAAAAAACCAAGCATGAGCACATCAATCAGTTTTTCAAATATTTTTCCTACCAGCATTACAAAAATAATAACGCCAACAAAAACCACGATAAATGAAATAATTTCGAGGTATTGGTCGCTGATAGTGAAGAAATCCTTAAGCTTATCGGAAACGAAACCCGAAAAATAATAAGCGAGAAAAATACCGAGAATAAGCGCGGCAAGCGTAGCAATTTCGATGATAAGGCCTTTTCTGAAACCACTCCAGGCAAACAGCAACAGCAGCACAGCCAGCAAAATATCAAGGTAGTTGAGTGGCACGGTTTCGGTTTTCTTTATTTAATTCTTCTTGTTAATTCGGTTGAAAATACAAACTCGTTCAGCTCGGCATTGTCGGTGTGCAAAATCTGCTGGTTGTCGCCTTCCCACCACAACACGCCTTTTTTGATAAAAGTAATTTTTTGTCCTATTTGCAGCACTGAATTCATGTCGTGGGTGTTGATAACGGTGGTCATCTGGAATTCTTCGGTCAGTTCCGAAATCAATTCGTCAATCAATTCGGCTGTTTTTGGGTCGAGGCCTGAGTTGGGCTCGTCGCAAAATAAATATTGCGGATTTAAGGCAATGGCGCGGGCAATTGCTACCCTTTTCACCATACCGCCACTAATTTCAGCCGGGAATTTTGAGTTGGCATTTTCAAGGTTTACCCGTTTTAGCACACTATTTACGCGGTCTCTTTTTTCATCCAACTTCATGGTAGAAAACATATTCAGTGGAAACATCACGTTTTCCTCCACCGTAAATGAATCGAACAAGGCACCACCCTGGAAAAGGACCCCCATTTCTTTTCTGGTTTCCTTTTTATTCTTTTCCTTGAGGCCCGAAAACCGGCGCCCATCAAACGAAATTTCGCCTTCGTCAATTTCGAGTAAACCAATGCAGCACTTCATTAAAACTGTTTTCCCCGAGCCGCTTTGGCCGATAATCAGGTTGGTTTTGCCTTTTTCAAAAACAATGGAAATGTCGTCAAGTACTTTTTCCCCCCCAAACGATTTGGAAATATTTTTTACTTCTATCATGTAAGCAAGGTTTGGGTTAATATCAAGTCGAAAATGATGATTAAGATGCTGCTGTAAACCACTGCCTGCGTGCTTGCGCGGCCAACTTCCACTGAGCCGCCTTGCACCGTATAGCCTTTATAGCCAGAAACTGAAGCAATAATAAAAGCAAAAACCACCGTTTTTATCAAAGCATACGTTAAGGAAAATGCATTAAAATCCATTCGTAAACCCTCAATATAATCGCTGGTAGGTATAAGCCCGCTGACGATACAAGCTCCCCAACCGCCAATTAATCCAAGAAAAATGGAAAAAACTATCAGGATTGGGTTATAAATCATCGAAGCTGTGATTTTTGGTAAAATCAAATAATTAGCCGGGTTTATCCCCATAACTTTTAAGGCATCAATTTGCTCAGTAACCCGCATGGTTCCAATTTCGGAGGCAATGCTCGAACCCACTTTCCCGGCAAGTATCAGGCTAATAATGGTTGGCGCGAATTCAAGCACCATCATTTGCCTTACCGAAAAACCTATTAAAGAATTTGGTAGCAAAGGGCTGTCCATGTTATACGACATCTGGATAGCAATAATAGCACCCGTGAAAACAGATATGATGGCAACAATGCCGATGGATGCATAACCCAAATCCTGGAAATCCATCATCAGTTGTTTGCGGAACACCCTGCCCTTGTCAGGCTTTTTGAAAGCCTGCAGCATCAGCATTACATATTCTCCAATTTCTTTAAGTCCTCCCATTATTGGCTAATTTATAAAAGAAATATTTTTTTCAGCCACTGCATGTTGCAAAAAAACGTTTTCTTTGAAAACGTAAAATTAAAATAAAAAATTGGGCTACCACAATAAAATAAAACGCATGATGCTTTTGGGCATCTTTCTGGCCGGAATCTTTTTGTCATCCTGCGCTACACAAAAACCAAATTACCCGGTGAAAAAGAAGCGTGGCAAAAAATGTGATTGCCCGGAGTGGAGCTACCGCGAAATGAAAAC
>DATCTB010000550.1:0-4231 GCA_036568185.1 Bacteroidales bacterium
GGACAATTCAGGGCGGTATTTAACAACTACAACTTTACTTGTTTCAAGGGTGTTGTTTAAGTTATCCATCAGCAGTTGCAGTTCGGCCTTTTTTGCCGGGTCTGTAACATACGCAAGTAGCCCTGCATCCAGGTCCTGAAAATCGTTGAGGGATGAAATATGCGAATAATGATAATTGTCCTGCAGTTGTGTGAGGTAATAAACACCTTGAATGTTGTTTGTTTTGAAAAAGTCGGTTACATCGGCCAATGCCGCTTCATAGGAGTTTGTATTTGAAGGCATCACAACATCTTCACGAATCACCAGGTATTTCCAGTCTTTGTCAGTTATTTGGCCAAAAGTTTGATTTCCGGAAAACAGGCCCAATAATATGAGTAATAATGATATTTTTTTCATGATGAATGATTTTAATTAATTCACAGTATATCCTTTTCCCTGCAGGCAGGCCGAATAAGCTTTTTTGAAACCATCCACCAAATTTTGGTTGGCTTGCGAAGCTTGCTGGTTGGCTTGCGATTGTGCTTTTTGTTCCGTTTGCCTTCTTGCCCTCAACCCAAGTACAGCACCACTAACAGCACCAATAGCCGCACCTTTTCCGGCATCGCCGGCAATGGCACCAATGGCAGCACCAACTGCAGCTCCACCGGCAGAACCGGCTACTGTTTGCCCGGTTGGGCCAGTTTCAACTTGTCCGGCAACAACAGTTGTTGGGTCTAATGGGTTGTAACCAGATTGCTTGACGGCCCAGTTATAGCATTCATTTTCATCGGCAGATGTTTGTTCAGCTGACTGTCCGCTTGCAGGGTAAATATACATTCCCAGGTTTTTAGCCACGGTCGCTCCTGCTGAAACGTCATCTTGTGTTTGTGCTGCAGCCCAATTGCCAATAAAAAGCAGCAGCGCAAAAACTAAACTTTTTACTAAAATTTTCATGGTAATATTATTTTTTAATTAACAAAAATAATTCAAACTGAAATTTATTTCAAATTAATTCTGGCCAGCCAGGAAGTTTTTACCCTTTATCCCAAAACGATAGTTAAACGATAATAATCCTCCTGTGCGGTCTCCCAGAAATTGTGCTTCTGCCCGTATCTGGTAGCGCTGATTGATTTGCCATTGGCCACCAATAATCATATTATAAGGCCTGTCAATTGATTTTTGCATGGAATATTGGATGGTTGAGTTTCCTGCATTTTCACTGATATTTGTGAGTCCATCCGAGATATTATTGTATAAATCTTCATATAATTTCTGTTTTACTGGTGTTAAACCATCGTACCAACCGTCTAATTTTCCTTGCAACTCATCTATTTGCGAACCTCCACCAGGAAAAACTTCACTTGATGAAATGGAGCCAACAGTTTCGTTGCTCAGGTTAGTAAACAACACGCCTACCCAGGGCACAATATTCATATCTTTATGTTTTTTAAAACGGATGACAGGGCCTGTACGCAGCCCAACGGTAAGTAATTTTGCCGGTTTTGTGAGCAGGTTCTGGTAATTCCAGATATAACTTCCATCAAGAGAACCAAAAAAGCCCCTGATGCCAAATGCTATTGTACTTCCGAGTCCAAAATAGTAGCCATTGCTTTTGGTATCAGTAGTAAAATCTACAGGTTTAACAATACCGACCGATGTATTTGCGTTTCCATAACCTCCCATAACATATAAATCCCAAAACGGGAAAATCCAGGTGTCTATCCGGGTATTGAGGGTAAATGCCTGGGCGGTAACATCTCCAAATTGTATAATTGAATCGAGGTTATACATTGGCCCATCATTAAATCCAACGCTCATATTGGAAAGCGTAAGATTCTGGTTACCAAAAAAAGTATTTATCATCACACCCATTGGAAGGGGGATTTGAAATCCTTTGTCAGCAACTTTCTGGCCTAGAATTGGCATAACATAGGGATAGGTGTAAGCAACAACAGAATCTTTTTTTGCTTCGCGCATGGATGCCGATCCCTGGCTGAATAAACTGCCCTGAAATCCAAGAAACAAGATGAAAATTATTAGTAGTGGGTTTTTCATAATGATTGTTTTAAGGTTTTTAAAATAGTTTGCAAATTTGAGAAAAATAATTCAGGCAAAGCTTGTTTCATGTATTAAGTTTCAAGTATTCCCTTCAGTTTTTAATTAAGCAAGCTTGAAATTATTGATTAGCAGTATTTTTAACAAAACCAATCAGGCCATCAAAATATACTTTTTGGTCATCATAAAAGGCCATATGGCTGCCATTGGGGCAAAGTAAAAAATTCCCGTCAGGAAATTGTTCTGACATCCACTTCATATATTCCGGGTCCATTGTATCGTGAGCTGCGCCAATAACCAATGTTGGCACAGTGATATTTTTCAGGTCCTGCGACCTGTCCCAGTTGTAGAGAGTGGCCTCCGGCGTAATTCCAAACTCGCTTGGGCCTTGCATATACAAGTAAATGTCGGGGTTAAAATGCATGGCTCCCATCAAAGCTGCCTTTTCAGCGGGTAAGCGGCTCAGGTGTTGCGTATAGTAATGTTCTTCAAGCAATTCCATATACCTGGGGTTGGAATAATCCTTTGCTGCTTCCAGTTCTTTCACTTCGGCCAAAACCTCCGGAGGCATTTGCGGGCCTAACACTTCATTTGCATACTTATTATATTCAGGAATGCTGGCTACCATATTGCTGATGATTAAACCCTTCAGGTTATGCTGGTATTTTGTTGCGTATTCCATGGCCAGGATTCCACCCCACGAGTGGCCGAGTAAATAAAAGTTTGTGCTATCGAGGCCAAGTGCAATGCGCACTTGTTCCACTTCTTCAACAAAACGGTCTAATCGCCAAAGGCTTGTGTCCTGCGGGTTATCGCTGTTAAATGAACCCAACTGGTCGTACAAAATATATTCGATGCCCTCTTTTGGGAAATAACTTTCAAAACACTCAAAATAATCATGCGAAGCGCCTGGCCCGCCATGCAGCAACAACACTTTCATTTCAGGATTATTGCCTTTTCTTTTTGTCCAAACTTTAAATGTACCTTTTGGTGTATTGATTGGAATCATGCGCACACCACCTGTCAACACATCGTTTGAATCAGCATAGGCCAGGTAGGAGGCCAAATCAGTTTTTGAAATATCTTGTTTCTGGTAACGTTTGCAACTTGAAAAATTAATAGCTGAAACCATTAATAAAAGAAAGAAAAATGCAATTATTTTTTTCATAGAAAAGATTTTTAAATTAATTTTTTCAGCAAATCAACGAAGCCGTTAATATCTTCTTCGGTAGTATCCCATGAGCACATCAGCCTTACTTCGCTGGTATTTTCGTTCCAAATATGGAAAAAATATTCTTTTCGCAAATGCGGAATAAAAGCGGGTGGAATAATGACAAACACACCATTTGCCTTCACATCCTGTGTGATTTTTAATTGCGGAAAAACAGAAAGCTTTTTAGCAAGAAGCTGAGCCATCTGGTTGGCATGGAGAGCATTTTTTCTCCAAAGTTCATCAGTAAGGTAGCGGCTGAATTGGGCAGAAATAAAGCGCATTTTCGAATGAAGCTGCATTCCCTGCTTGCGCAAATATTCAAAATCGAGTGCTTTTTCTTTTCCAAAAAACACGACAGCTTCACCAAACATCAACCCATTTTTAGTGCCACCGAATGAAAGAACATCTACCCCGGCATCTGCCGTGATGCTTTTAAAATAAGTATTTAAGGAAGCTGTGGCATTGGCAATCCGGGCACCGTCCATGTGCAGGAACATGCTGTTTTTGTGGGCAAAATCTGCCAATTCCTTGATTTCTTTTTTTGAATAAATTGTCCCCAATTCAGTAACCTGAGAAATGGAAATTACTTTTGGTTGCGAATGGTGCTGAAACCCAAAACTGCTTAGAAAAGGCTCAACTTGTTGTGGAGTTATTTTCCCGTTTTTGGTTTCAATTTCCAGGATTTTGCAACCGATAAATTTTTCGGGAGCCCCACATTCGTCTTCGTTGAGGTGGGCAGTTTTTGCTGTAACAACTGCCTGAAACGAGCGCATCAGTTGACCAACGCCAAGCACATTGGCGGCGGTTCCGTTGTACACAAAATAAACTGCAATGTCCTCGCCAAAGTATTCTTTAAATTTCTGGATGGCTGCTTCGGTTACCGGGTCGCTCAACTCGCCGTAAGCCTCGTTGTGGGTGGGGTTCACTTCTGCCAATGCCTGCATAATTTCAGGGCAAGCACCCGACCAATTGTCGCTGGCAAAA
>DATCTB010000551.1:0-6923 GCA_036568185.1 Bacteroidales bacterium
CATTGAAACGGGCTGCAATCAGGAAAACCTCCTCCTGTGGCGTATCGCAGAGCCAGGTGTCGGTGTGTTTATTATCTGAAATAAAATCTTTTACTCTTTTTCCCTGCGAAACAGTTTTCCATCCTTCGGGCAAACTTGTTGTCAATTTGAAAGTAGCCAGGTTTTCTCCAAATGCAGGCACCCATTGGGTTGAACCTGCCAGGTAAACCCCTGAATCACTTATGATTCCTGCTGACTCGCTGAAACCCCGGGAATAATCTTCATCACTGCTTGAAAATGAAAAATCAATTTTCCCTTCATATTTTAACACAAAATAAGCCTGGTCCTTTTTCATCTTCACCTTCCACTTGCTCAACTTCATACTGCTGGTTTCTCCTGCATCATCCCTATCCATGCCAACATCCTTTGCTATTTCATCGGAGTTCAACAATTCAAATTGAGCATTTTCTGAAAATGAGGTGATTTTGAGCATCGAATTCAGCGTAAACTCAGCTTCGGAACCAGTCAGGTTGAATATAGAATCAGTTACCACAATATAGGATGTGCCGGGATTAATTTCTACCGATAAAATATGTTGAATTGACTCGTTTTTTTGCGAAATGCAAGAAGCAGAGAAAAACAAAAACAAACTAACAAGGAAATATTTTTTCATTTGAATCAGGAATTTTTAGAAACATTTATTGTCTTGCAAAAATAGTTTATACTAATCTACCCACAAAACCAGAAAATTGAAGACCTTTTTTATCTATATAAACATTCGTGCTATACAATTGTTACTATCATTGTATTTTATTTAGTTTCCGATATATCATGAAAATTCTACTGACAGGCGCCAACGGTTATATTGGCAAACGCTTATTGCCAAAATTAATTGGGCTGAACCACCAGGTTGTTTGTGCTGTCAGGGACAAATCCAGGTTTGCGGTAGATGAAAATTTCCGGTCGCAAGTTGAAGTAATTGAAATTGATGTACTGAAACCGGAAACTTTAAGTAATATTCCATTTGATATCGATGGCGCTTATTACCTCATCCATTCCATGTCTTCCTCAAGCAGTTTTGAACAGCTTGAAGCTGAATCTGCCAGAAATTTTAAAGCTGCACTCAATAAAACCAAAGTAAAACACCTGATTTACCTCAGTGGAATTGTTAACGATGACCAGCTTTCAAAACACCTCCAATCACGAAAAAAAGTGGAAGATATTCTTGCAACAGGCAATTATGCTTTTACCACTTTGCGGGCTGGAATCATTATTGGTTCAGGAAGTGCATCTTTTGAAATAGTCAGGGATTTGGTGGAAAAACTGCCTGTGATGCTAACGCCAAAATGGATACTTACCAAATCGCAGCCCATCGCCATCAGGGATATTTTGCAATACCTTTCAAAAAGTTTATTTAGCAAAGAAACTTACGGCAAGAGCTTTGACATCGGCGGCCCAGATGTGCTGACTTACAAAGATATGATGCTGCAGTTTGCCAAAATCAGGAAGTTGTCGCGCCTCATTATTACCATTCCCATAATGACGCCGCGCCTGTCTTCTTACTGGCTTTATTTTGTTACTTCAACTTCTTACAAACTCGCCATCAACCTGGTAAACAGCATGAAAGTGGAAGTGATTTGCAAGCCCAACAATTTAGCCCAGTTGCTCAACATCACACCCACAACTTACCGGGATGCCATCAGTCATGCTTTTTTGAAAATTGAACAAAACGAAATTGTTTCAAGCTGGAAAGACTCTATGAGCAGCAGCCATTTTGACCCACAATTGTCAAAATATATCCAGGTGCCCGAATTCGGTTGCTACCGCGATGTAAGAGAAATGAAGATTACTGACCCTGCTTATACACTTAGCAAAATTTGGTCGATTGGCGGCGATAACGGCTGGTATTATGCTGACTGGCTTTGGCAAATCAGGGGAATAATGGATAAATTTTCCGGCGGTATTGGCCTAAGGCGTGGACGAACAAACAAAACTGAAATTCAATCAGGAGATTCACTTGATTTTTGGAGGGTGCTGTTCGCTGATAAAAAAACTGCGCGGCTGCTTCTTTACGCCGAAATGAAATTACCCGGTGAAGCATGGCTTGAATTCAAAATTAAAGACGATACACTTTTTCAAACAGCCACCTTCCGGCCAAAGGGGCTTGCCGGAAGATTATATTGGTACTCTGTAAAACCTTTTCACAATTTGATTTTTAAAAATATGATGGACCGGATTGGAAGGCAGTAAATCCGAAAATATTTCAATCGAAAGACTACAATCTTTTTTGTGAAGTAATTTTTAAAAACCTAAAACCCGGAAAAGAAAAACTATCATAAATAACTTTGAAATATACTATTTTCGACCAGCCTTAATTTACAATTAAATGAAAAAAGCCCCAAATAAATCTATTCGGGGCTCATTGTTAATGGTTTTTGATTAGTTATTCCGTCGCTGTTTCATTACCCAAATGTGCATTTAGAAAATTCTCCATTGCACGATAAAATTCAAACCTGTTTTCTTCGTTACGGAAACCATGTCCTTCATTATCTTTTACCAAGTATTCAACAGCAATGCCTCTTGCTTGCATTGCTTCAACCATTTGATCCGACTCATCAACATTTACCCTTGGGTCATTTCTTCCCTGGGCAATAAATAATGGTGCCTTGATTTTATCAACCTGATAAACAGGAGAAACTTCTCTTAACATCAAACTATCAGTAACAGGATTTCCACACATTTCGTAGAACATTTCGAGCATAGGTTCCCAGTAAGGAGGTATGGTTTTCATAAATGTAAACATATTGGATACACCTACATAGTCAACGCCAGCAGCGTACAAGTCAGGCTCTTTCACCAGGCCCATCAAAGTAGCATAACCACCGTAACTTCCTCCATAAATAGCAATCCTATCAGGATCGGCAATGCCTTTATCGATAAGCATTTGCGTTCCGTCAGTTATGTCATCCTGCATTTCACGTCCCCACTTTTTGAATGAAGATTCCCAAAATGCTTTGCCATATCCTGTTGAACCCCTGAAGTTCATTTGCAAAACAGCATATCCCCGATTTGCAAGAAATTGTATTTCAGGATTGAAGCCCCATCCATCGCGAGCCCATGGGCCTCCGTGAGGATTTACAACAACAGGCAGGTTTTTGGCAGTTTCCATTGTATAGCCCTTTGGCAGGGTAAGATAACCATGAATAGTAAGGCCATCGCGTGACTGATATTGAATTGGATAAACTTTTGCCATCTCATTTTCATCAATCCATGGGCTGACATCTGTTATTTTCTCCAGTTTGTCTGTATTTTTATCGTAGATGTAATAAGCACCCAACGAACGATCACTATAAGTACGGACAATGAAAACATCTTCATTTTTATTCATGGCAGTAATGCCCAATTCATATTCGCCAAGATCCTGGTTTAGTCTTTCAAACAGTTTTTTAGTGTCTTCGTCAAAAAAGTATCTTTCTCTCTTGGAGGATGTATAAGATGCTGAGGTTATTTTTTTATCTTTTTCAGAATAAAAAACGCTCTCTACATCATAATCGGGATTTTCATATAACATTTCTATTTCTTTACCATTTTCAATATCAAATACAACCACAGCATTCTTGTCTCTTCCAAGATTTGAAATTGCGATTACATTTTTATTTTCAAAATCGAAAAAGCTCGGTGAGAGATTGTCTTTAAAACTGGTTGTCAACACATCTCTCCATTCATCTTGCTCAGTTTCGCGATACAAAATGCTGGTATTCACACCATCAACAATTGCAAAAGCAACTCGCAATTTGCCATCATGGTCGAACATCCAACCCTGGATATTACCTGGATTTTCGGCAAGCATTTCCATTTCACCAGTCGTAAGATTGAGGCGATAAGGATCAAATACCTGCGGGTTTCTTTTGTTTAACCCAATGATTACCTCATTTTCAATATCAGGCAAATCATCAATAATTTGGGTCCTTACTCCCTCAAAATCAGTAAAACAAACCAGGTTTGAGCCATCAATGTTTACGCCATACAATTTGTAATTTTCATTTCCGCCATCATCTTTAACATAAAGAATCTGGTCATTGTTCGGCCAAAAATATCCGGCAATATCCCTGTCGGTTTCACTTGTTAGCTGTATTGCTTCATCAGTTCCTCTTTTCTGGATAAAAACGTTCATACGGTTTTCGTAAGGAGCCATATACGAATAGTAATTCCCATCGGGTGAAATTTGATAAGCTGTTTTTTCCGGATTTTTAAAGAAATCCTCAAGTGGAATTTGTTTAGCTTTCTCAGGTGCTTTTTTCATTTCACAACTACCAATTAATAGGGCCATGCCCATTATCAAAAAAGAAACAATAATAAATTTAGAATTTTTCATAAAATTAATTTTAAGTAAATATGATTGCGATTATTTCAATTCAGGCTAAAATAGTAATTTTTATATATTGACTGTCAATTAACTACAAAATAAACTCAAAATGAGTAAATTTTCCGGGCAATATCGAAGATCCAGATTCAAAGGATTCTAAATTGGCATTATATCACCCTTAAAGTAAAAAATAAATACACTAAAAAAAGCCAATGCGTTACTCAATTTTTTTTGCGGCAACTTGTTGGCTTAGAACAGGAAAAATTTCCCATTATCCACATTATTGAATAGTTTTGTTTTCTATTAATTGAAAATGATTCAAAAAGAACACAACCTGACAGATTGGGTGAACACATACACTGCAGAACTTTTCAAGTGGGCGTTGTATAAAGTCACCAATGAAGAACTTGCCAAAGATTTGGTGCAGGACACTTTTGTTGCAGCTACCGAAAAAGTCAAGGATTTTAAAGGCGACAGCTCTCCTAAAACCTGGTTGTTTTCTATCCTGAATCATAAAATAATTGACGTTTACCGGAAAAATGCCAAAAAACCCATTGCAGTTGAACCGAAGACATTTTCAGATTTTTTTGATGAAAATGGTGATTGGTTTGTAAACAAACGCCCCCAAAGCTGGGATGATAGTGACGGGCATTTGCTGAACGATGCAGAATTTAACGCGGTTCTAAAAGCTTGCCTTGAAACGCTTCCCGAAAAATGGAAAACTTGCATAAAATTCAAATATTATTTTAATAAAAATACTGATGAAATTTGTCAGGAAATGGAAATCACACCTACTAATTTATGGCAGATTATGCACAGGGCCAAGTTAAATTTAAGGGATTGTATTGATACGAATTGGTTTCAAAACTAAAGAATTGTTATGAAAAAAATCATGCATTTAATGTTTCTTTCTTGCCTCAAAGCTACCGCGTTGATTGAAAAGAAACTTTTGGTGAAGCTCTCTTTAAAAGAAAAATTTCAGTTGGCAGGCCACAAAGCCATGTGCAGTGCCTGCACTAATTTCGAGAAACATTCCATCCTGATTGATAAAGTAATGAAAGACCAAATTGAACAGGCTGAGATGCATTTTAATTTAAATGAACTGATAATATCTACCCTTTCGAAAATTGAGAAAAGCAATTAAATCAGTTTACTTTATCAATTCCATAATCCAGGTTTAGCAATCCGAAAACCTTTATTCTAATTTTAAACCTAAGTTTACCTTTTTCAAATTTATCAGGAATTAAACTTCCAGCTAATACGTTGGGGAAATTACGTTAAAAAAATTTTACTCTACTTTCAGCCTCGTTTCATTCAGGTTTATAAATTAATGACAGTACTCAATGGATTGATAGTTGAGTAATTAAAGGTCTAATAATGATGAAAAAAAATATTTCCAGTAAAAAAAAATTTTTAGATTTGTCGCGCGCTTAATTTCTCAACTATTCTTGCAATACTATAATCATATTTCCACAAACAGTGGTTTAGAATTGTCAGTGCTATTAAAATTAATCAAAACTCAATTAAATAATTATTCTTTTTTATAAATTAAATAACTAAAAACAAACACATTATGAAGAAAAATTTACTTGTATTACTTTTTAATTTAATCATCGTTGCTGGGTTTGCCCAGGACATTGAAACCGGACTGGTTGCCAGGTATTCCTTTTGCGGCAATTTAAACGACGAAAGTTCAAATGGCAATGATGGCCAATTTATGGGGCCATCAAGCCCAACTTATGCAACTGACTATTATGGCAACGAAAACAATGCCATGTATTTTAATGGAATATTCGACTGGGTGAATGTACCACAGTCGGAAAGCATGAACTCGCCTGTTGCCGAAGCTACGGTTTCTTGCTGGGTAAATTATCAATCGCTTGCTTATGGTCAATGGGTGCCGATTTTTGCGAAAACAGATGCCATCGAGGTGGTTAGCAGGCAGTACTCTCTTGGAATTAACGCAACAACCGGGCAGATTTACTGGATGTCAACCTATGTCGCGCAGTCAGATGAATTGCAACTCAATACCTGGTTTCATATTGCAGTAACCTATACCCCTGAAGTTTTAAAATGCTACCTGAACGGCGAATTTATTGGAGAAGCCGTTCCGGTTGATCCGCTTACGGAAAACGAACAGGATTTTGCAATTGGCCGTGATACACCCGTTTCAACAGATTATTTTCATGGAACTATGGATGAAGTAAACATATACAACAGGGTTTTGTCAGCTGCAGATATTATGGCTTTAAAAAACTACAATGGCTGCAATCCATCTGCCATTGGTGACAAACAACAACTTGAAAATGTGAATATTTATCCTAATCCTGTTGAGTCTATGGTAAATATTACACTCCCTGATACAGATAGTTTTACCATAAAAATATTTAATGCGCTGGGTCAGGTGCTTTCAACGAATGAGGCAAATCAGGGACAGATAAGTGTTGATATGAGCGAAATGAACAGTGGGTTTTATTTCATACATGTAAGCAGTAATGAAGGTTTTTATACTGAAAAAATTCTGAAAAAATAAACCGTTTAAAAAAGGTTGAATTTATTAAGAAAGGTTGCAATCAAA
>DATCTB010000552.1:0-2801 GCA_036568185.1 Bacteroidales bacterium
TTCCGGGTACAAATTCAGAGGCATCAAATGAAATATCGTTTCCCAAAATATTGTTGGTGGAGAATATAAGTTTGCTGTTGATATCGTAAACAGATAATTGAAAAGATGCTGATTTGGGGTTGCTGAAGGCAATGGTAAAAGCAGAGTTGGAAGGATTGGGATAGATTTTTGATTCGATAGATTTGAACCTGGTTTCCGAAATTCCTTCAACCCAACTTCCAAAACTGAAATTATCATACATCAAGCCGGCCAGCGTGTCGGCATTGGCATCACTTCGAAAGCTAAACCGGTAAAGCACAGTATCGCCAATCTGCAAATTAAAAGCTGAAGCAATATCGGCCAGTGTAAGTTCGAAATATTCCCATGAACCCGATGTGCCCGTGAGAACCGGTTTTGGGGTGAACCAAATAAAGGTACTCATAAAAACAGTGTCATTTATCATATCTATCCAGCTAGAGCCCATATCGTGCGAGAATTCCATCATGCCGAAATCATGTAAAGAATCTGATTGAACCTTGTAAGCACCTCTAAACGTTTTCAATCCAAAATAATAACCTTCATCTATAATATCCCAAATGGTAAAAACTGAATAATTATCTGCCGGATATGGGTTAATTGTATCAGTTATCATCACATTCGGCTGAGAAAGGGCCGTGTTAAAACCGGCTTTTTGAGGAGGGCCTATTTGCCATAAATTACCAGCATTCGAAGTGTCAATCTGAACGTGCTCCATGCCGTAAGGATAATCAAAATCCAGGTAAAACTCCTGGCTGTGCAACTGGTTAAAAAGGAAGTAAACCGGCAACACAATTAACAGTACAATAAGCTTTTTCATGCTTTTTGGTTTTTAGGTTTAACAACAAATAGGTTTTTTTGCCTGCTTAAGCGTTAAACCCCAAAGGTATAAAAAGCATTTTTTAATTAGAAGTAAAAAACCTTATTTTTGCCGCCTAAAATTTAACAGATGAAGAGTATATTTTTCAAATCATTTCTTGGGCTGGGGACAATTGTTGTGTTCTTTGCCTTGATTTCCTGCAATAAAGATAACAATGCCAATCCTGCTGATGCAGACAGGGAGGCCATAGAAAAATATGCCACCGATAACCAATTGAACGGGCAGTTTACCAGCAGCGGATTGTATTATGTTATTGAAAAACCCGGATCTGCCAACCACCCGACAATCAGCTCAAGCATTACCATATCATACAACGGTTACTACCTTGATGGAACCGTTTTCGATAAAAATGATTTCATTACATTTCCTTTGTCGAACCTTATCCGTGGCTGGCAGGAAGGCATTCCTCTTATTGGCGAGGGCGGCATTATCAAGTTGGTCATTCCATCCTACCTTGCCTACAACGATGGTGTGAGGGTTTTTGATGTAACATTGTTTCAGGTTTCGAAGTAAATTATTTTATTAAGCATAAAAAAACCACGCTTTTGCGTGGTTTTTTTTGTGTCATTCTAATGCGTCAGCTGACCGGGAAGAAGTTATAACATTTCTTTACAGATCCTTCGCAACGCTCAGGATGACAAAATTTACTTTAATTCACAAGCTCAATTTCTCCCGGGCGCCAGGTTTTATCAAACCAGGGTTCCAGTGGGCCGTAAAGGCGGAGTATCATGAACCAGCCTTTGCCTGGGATGGTTTGCACCCAGTTGTTTTCATATCCGGCCGGAGCTGCTGGACCAAAATAAACATCAACTGAACCATCTTCGTTTACCTTCAAGTCCTTGTTCTGGCTGCTTACGCTCGGGAATTGCTGGTCAGTCTGCACCATCGACCGGGTTTGGTTATCATACACAATCACCGACCAGAAATCTTTAACCGGAACATTGGCAGGAATGTGCAACTTGTAATTCTTTTCACCTTGCAGGCGGTTGCCGTCTTTGTCCATGCAGGCCCAGGGATATTGCGAGCCTTTTCCCACCATTTTTTCGGCCATAGCCGGAGTAACGCCGGTGGCCAGGTAGTAAAAGAAAACGGCTCCGTCGAGGTTGCTTACACCCGGTGAAACTTCAAACTTATAGCCGCCAAAGAATGGCAAGCGCCAAATGCTGTTTGGATAATAGTAGGCGTTTTCGTCCCTTATCTTGTAGGCAATTGTCCTTGCAGTAACGGCACCTATATTGGCAGCATCAGTTAAAATTTCTTTCATGCGCGCATCCGGAGCGAATGGTTTGCCTTTTTCAATACCGATGGAAGCAAAAAGCCCCAGGGTAGTTGGGTCAGAACCTTCACTAGGCTCTTCCTGGATTACCTGGTTCAGCAATTCCCAGAACGCGTAATCTCCGGGTGGCACAAAAGTTTTCGGCAAACCTGATGCATTTACAAACTTCATCTCCGGCGGATTAGCTGCTTCATCAAGGTGATATATTTTCAGGTGTTTTTTTACCGATTCAACGCTTGGTTTTGTTGAGCCATCGACCAGGAATGAACGGAAAACCAGCCAATTTCCATATGTGCTTGGTTTTACTACGAAAAATCCATCGGGAATTTTGCCATCATATCCGGGAGGAAGAATCAGGTATTTACCTCCTTTTCCCATGTCTGGCCCAGTAATTCCAATGTCAGCAACCCATTTATACCAAAAGTCGTCAATAAGCCCGAGAACCATAGGTGGAATTTCAGCAACCAGTGGCCCATCATGTGTATCGGTCCAGATAAAACTGTAAATGGTATTGTCGTTGGCCGTGAGTTCCACAGTCTTTGAATCGACAAGGTCTTCCCAAATAACATCGGTGTAATTCGATGGGCCAAACTCATTCAGCGTAGCTCGCATGCCAGCCTGGTTAACAAT
>DATCTB010000553.1:0-3601 GCA_036568185.1 Bacteroidales bacterium
TATAAATCCTAAAACGGTAATTACCTTCAATTATTCCTGAATTAATATCGCGGATAGTGGTAACCCTAACAGGGTCTTTGTAAAAGTCATTTAAAAAATAAACACAGCGGTTGAACAGTTGCTCCTGCGTTCCAGTATCTGCAACAACAGCCTGAAACTTGATTTTTCCCGTTTCGGGATCTATTTCATAAGACTGTTTTTCATCTTGCGCATTTAGTTGAAATGAGAGTGAAATGAGAAGTAATATTAAAAGTTTTTGCATAGTCCGGTTAAATTTTCAACGGAAAGCAAAGTTACGTTAAAAATAAAATGCATGGCAAACAAAAATTTAAGGAAACTAAAAGGAAGGAGTCAATATATAAAGAAATATCCGTAGGGAACGCTGAAGTAGCACAGAATTTAAACTTTGTTCATTTGTAAAAACCGTGTTGGGCTTTACGGGAAACTTTTTGAAACTGCTTCACTCAAAGCACACGAAGTGAATACGCAAAGTGCGCTGCGATTTCTTAGTCTTCCTTGTGAAAACCCTGAGTCATTTGTGGTTAATCTTCTTCTTCCAACCCATTCAACACCGCCAGCAACAGTTTAGTCGAAAGCCTTTGCTTATAATTTGGGTTGATGTATTCAAAAAGTATAGCGCCATCCGTATTGACTATCATAACCGTAGGGACCGGCAACACATCCGACACTTTTCCTTTGGTCCTACCGGAGGCATATACTTTAGAAGGCGTTTTGGTTTTAAAGGCTATACCCATTTTTTCTATCAAATTTCCGTCAGGGTCAGAAAAAAGCTGGTAATTGATGCTGTCTTTTTCAATGGTTGGCTGTAAGTTTTCATTGCCTTCGGGGCTAATGGCTACAATTTGGTAGCCCAATTTCAGTATTTCCGGCTCTGCTTCAGCCAATGCTGCCAATTGAATATTGCAATAGGGGCACCAGCCTCCACGGTAAAAAACCAGCACTGTTGGCTTCTGTTTTAACATCGAAAGCAACTCAACCGGTTCGTTTTCCAGGTTCATTACCTGTTCGTTGGGCAAAGTTTCGCCAACCAGCAAAGGGCAAATATCTTCTGCTTTATCAACTACTTGCGCAAAATTTCCTGTCGAAAATAAAAGTATGAAAGCGCTTATTAAAATAATATTTTTCATTATTTAAATTTATTGAAACCGTCGGGAAAGGCCATCTTTCCTGACAACAAAGCATAAAAAAAAGGCACAGATGCCTTTCTTTTCTAGTATAAACTTTTTAAACCTTTTTTACCTTAACACAATTCATCCCTTTCATCCCTTTCTCAAGTTCAAAGGTGACCATGTTGTTTTCCTTAATTTCGTCAATCAGCCCATGGACGTGAACGAAAAATTTCTCTTTGGTTTCCATATCGATGATAAACCCAAAGCCTTTCTGGTCGTTAAAAAACTCAACCCTGCCTGTCCTCACTGGGTCATATTCTACGGATTCTTTTTTGGGTACACCCAATTCAATATTTTCGGCTTTTACCTTCTTTTTTTGGCTTGGGTCTGGCGGTGTATCAACAATATTACCAAGGTGGTCAACATAGGCCATCATATTATCCAAGCCGCCACCTGGCGAATTTGCCTGGCGTTCTTCTTTCTTTTCTTGTTTCTCTTTACGTTTTTTTAAACGTTTTTTCTCTTTTTCTTTTTTGTTAAAGGTAATTTGTGATTTAGCCATTCAATAGTCTATTTTTTATTTATACTCAGTGAGGTTGTGCTTTTCGGTAGCACACTATTCGTAAAAAACTAATTCGGAAAGCAATTAAAAAATCTAGCCAAAGCCGTTGAAAATGCTGAAATTACCCGAAAGGCAATTATACGAATTGTGGCTGCAAAGATACGATTTTAATCTGAATTGACCCTTCACTACTTTTACTAACCTTTACAGTTTAATTATTACCGAAATATTCAATCAAAAAGACTGTTAATGGAATTATTGCAATAATCCCAATCAAAAGAAAATACGAAGATGGCCTGGCAAAATTCAATGTCCAGCCAAGCGCCGGATTCATTTTCGGAACAATCGTCCTTTCATCTCGTGGATTAAAATAAAACATGCTCCATTTGTAATTATTTGGGTTTTTTGCATAGAAATCAGGCGTTTTACTTTTCATTACTTTCAACTTTTTTGTAAAGTTAAAATAAATAAACCCTACTCTGTCTTCTTATAACTTAAAATAGCCCAGCTATAAAACAGGGTAGCAAATGAAATGAGGGCAAAAAACTGCCTGTGCAGGTCGTTGAAACCGCTTCCTTTCAGGTAAACCAAACGGAAAACCTGCATGAGGTATTTCAAGGGGCTGATATCACTTATCATTTGTGCCCATTGGGGCATATTCTCAACAGGGGTGTAAAGCCCACTCAAAAAGATAAATGTGAGCAAAAAGAAAAACATCATCAAAGTTGCCTGCTGGACGGTGGTGGCGTAGTTGGAAATGACCAGCCCAAAGCCTGAAAAAGCTACGATAAAAAGGCTGGTGAACAAATAAATTGTGAACACACTACCCAAAGGCACTAAACCCCAATAAAACATAGCAACTCCCATAGCAATGGTGAGCACTACAAAACCAATAATCCAATAAGGGATTAGTTTTGACAAAATAAAAGCCCACTTTTTAATCGGCGTAACATTCATTTGTTCAATGGTTCCGCTTTGCTTTTCGGCTACAATGCTAAAGGTTGGCAGTGCACCGATGATTATCACCAGAATCATCACCAGCAAGGCAGGAACCATAAACACCTCATATTTCAGCGTAGGGTTATAGCGGTACAAAGGCACCAATTCCAGGGAAGGAACAGACGCCTTATTCACGAGGTTCATTAATTCAATTCGAATTTCATTGTTGTATTCCATGATGATGTTTGTGAGGTAAGCACTTCCGAGCCCGCCCTTATTTCCATTCACTGCATTGGCAGAAATCATCAAATCTGCTTGCTGGTTCCTAACCAAATCGCGTTCAAAGTTCAGCGGGATTTCCAGTATCACATCCGACTCGTCCGATTCAACACTCTTTATTGCCTCCTCATACGTCCCCGAAACATTGCTTATCCTGAAATAGCCCGAAGACTGAATTTTTTGGATAAGTTGCTGTGAATAAGAGCTTTTATCGTTGTCAATAATGCTCAAATTGATATTTTTCACATCAAAAGTGGCTGCGTAAGGGAAGATAATCATGGCAATAAATGGCAGGATAAAAATTACCCTAGGAATAAACTTACTGCGTCTAATCTGTATAAATTCTTTTTCTAAGAGGTAGCGTAGCATACTTACTCCAATCTTGTTTTAAATTTCTTTAAGCTCACCGTTATTAAAAACACTGCCATCACGCCAAGTACAGCCAGTTCTTTTAATATATATGAAATTCCCAATCCTTTTATCATGACAGATTTTACAATCGTGATAAACCATTTTGCAGGAATAAACTGGGCTAAAATTTGCAAGGGCAAGGGCATATTTTCGATAGGAAACATCAAACCTGAAAGCAACACTGCCGGCAGCATCAACCCTAGAAGGGAGCCCAACAAGGCAGCAATTTGTGAGTTCACTATAGACGAAATCCACAACCCTAATGCCAGCGAAACAAAAA
>DATCTB010000554.1:0-2074 GCA_036568185.1 Bacteroidales bacterium
CAGTTGCTCGTTAAAGAATGGTAGCTTTCTGTCAATTAGTACTTTTTTCAAGTTTATTTTTTTAAAGAAATCAAGCAACTTATAATTTCCTGAGTGAACAGATTCTTCCAACTGGCTGATAACATTTGTATTATAATACCCGCATAGTGGCTCTATCAAACCGTTTCCATTTACAGGAACAAGCACTTGCTCGTTTTCAATTTGCGATAGCAAATAACTAAGCAGTTCTGATTCAACAAAAGGTATATCACACGAGAGCACCAGGTTAAATCGGGTTTGAGATTGTTTCAGGCAAGCCAGCAAACCACCCATGGGCCCAACTCCTTCAATTTCATCCTGAACTATTCTTAAACCAAACCTGCTGTAATTTTCCAGTTCATTGTTCGCGCTAAGCAAAATTTCGCCACACAAAGGTTTAAGCGCATCAATCGAGTAAGCAACAAGTGGTTTTCCACCATATCTGGCCAGACCTTTTTCAGTTCCAAGCCTGCTACTTTTCCCGCCAGAAAGGACAATACCCGTAATTTCGCTTTTTTTCATTTATAAAATTTACAAAAGAATTATTTCGAATAATATTTCATTGCTTCAGGCATCCACTTGTTCAGATTTGCTATTCTGGTTTCGTCTGAAGGGTGGGTACTAAGAAATTGAGGCGGTTTTTGCCCATTGCTCATTTGTGCCATTCTTTCCCAGAAAATAGGCGCTTCTTGTGGATTATACCCAGCCATTGCCATAAAAATCAAGCCAAGGTGGTCGGCTTCGGTTTCGTGCAAACGGCTGTAGGGCAGCATAACGCCAACAGTTGAGCCTACTCCATACACATTCATCCAAAGAGCCTGGCTCTCCGCACTTTGCCCCGAAAGGGCAATTGAAAGCCCAAGCGCACCCGCCTGCTGTAATATTGCCTGGCTCATTCGCTCGCTGCCATGTTCGGCAACGGCATGCGCTATTTCATGCCCCATCACAACTGCTAGCCCAGTTTCATCTTTTGTTACAGGCAAAATTCCGGTATAAACAACTACCTTTCCACCAGGCATGCACCAGGCATTTACATCCGGGCTTTCGACCAAATTAAACTCCCACTGGTAACCATCAAGTAAATTTCCATATTTATGCTCATTCAAATATTTTTCAACAGCAAGCTGGATATTTTTACCCACATTCTTCACCATTTCAGTTTGAGCTTTGTTGGTGCTCACTTTATTCTCTTTTAAAAATGTGTTGTATTCCTGAAAACTCATTGACAGAATTTCATTGTCAGGAATCATATTGAAATGTTTGCGGCCAGTAATCGGAACGCTTGAGCACCCGATGAGCAAATGCACTAAAAAAAGGATAGCGAGTGTTTGTGTCAGGATTTTTTTCATAGGTTTTGAAAAGATTTGAAACTGTTTTTTTCGGAATATTCGGCAAATTTAAGCATTCAGAAAGTTTTTTTTAATGAATTTCTAATTAAAAATAAAACAAAATAAGAACACAACTTACTGTTTCACTGATTTTTAAAGAATTTCGATATTCTAAAAAACTGAAGAATCCAACATTTCTTTAAAAAACTAGAAAAAAAATTTTTTTTGTAAGCATAATTGTTTTTAAACTTGTAGCCAGAAATTATTTCATTTTTTACTTACACTTTTTTGAAATGGAGCAAAGCAAACCCAGAGTTATCAAGGATTACGAAAAACTGGACCCGGAAATCCAGGAACAAATAAAATTGGTTTATCCTTACGGATTCAGTCATCAACTTGTTTCATTTACAAACAAAGAAGGAAAACGCGTTAGTGCCCTTCCATTTGAAACGGATGAGAAATACTACCTGATAAGGATGACTGTGAGGGAAGCTGAGATTTTAATTGAGCAGGATGACGATTATGATTTTGATGGAAGCCTGAAAGACAGTGTAAAAGAAGATTATGAAAATAAATATTCTGATTTAGAATATCTTACGGACCAAATTGAAGATGAAAAGGACGAGTTTTCTGACGATGATGACTTAGATATTTAGCTACCACGAATTCAATCAAGGAATAAACAAACAACTGTCGCCGTAACTTAAAAAACGGAAATTATTTTTTAG
>DATCTB010000555.1:0-2475 GCA_036568185.1 Bacteroidales bacterium
ATATATATGTGGCTGGGAAATCGAGAAAATGTCAAAATCGAAACACAATGTGCAAAACCCGGATGATTTGATTGAACGCTACGGCGCCGACACTTTGCGTTTGTACGAAATGTTCCTTGGCCCGCTTGAGCAAGACAAACCTTGGGATACCAAAGGAATTGAAGGTGTGTACAGGTTTTTGAAAAAGCTATGGAAACTATATTTCGATGAAGACGATAATCTTATAGTTACTGAAGATAAAGCTACATCTGCTGAGCTCAAAACGCTGCACAAAACCATCAGGAAAATAAATGCCGACATGGAGCGTTTTTCTTTTAATACAGGTGTTAGCGCTTTTATGATTTGTGTGAATGAATTGTCGGAATTAAATTGCCACAAACGCCAAATCCTTGAACCTTTGGCTGTGTTAATTGCGCCTTATGCGTCTCACGTAGCCGAGGAACTTTGGGAAAAATTGGGGCACAAAGAGGGAGTGAGTTATGCAGCATACCCTGAATATGATGAGAAATACTTAATTGAAAATACTTTTGAATACCCAGTTTCTTTTAATGGTAAATTGCGCTTCAAGCTTGAATTACCACTTGATATGAAAAAGGAAGAAATTGAAAAGGCCGTCCTGGAAAACGAAGATGCCAACAAATGGGTTGGCGACCAACACGTGGTAAAAGTTATCGTTGTTCCCGGTAGGATAATCAATATTGTTTTGCGGTAGCATAATTTTATTTTATGAAAAAAAAATTTCTGACAGGATTGTTCATTTTAATGTTAAGTTGCCCGGTTTTGGCGCAGCAAAGCAAGGTGAACAATGCCTTTCAGGCAGGTGAAGAATTAACTTACCGCGTTTACTACAGCTCTCCTTTGGGCGATTTCACGGCCGGAACTGCTGTGATGAAGGCTGAAGATTTCAAAAGTGGAAATACCGAAATGTTCCACTTAATTGGAACCGGCAGTACCAAAGGTTTTTTTGACTGGTTTTTCAAAGTTCGCGACAGGTTCGATTCGTATGTTGTTAAACAAACTTTACTTCCTAAAAAATTTATCAGGCACACCAACGAGGGTAATTATCATTTTGAAGATGTAGTGGATTTTAACCGAAAAGATCTGGTAGCAATAAGCACGAGAGACACCAGCAATATTCCGGCTGATGTGCACGACATTATTTCGTCGGTATATTATTTGCGTACGCTTAGCCTCGACGTTTTTGACAAGGACAGCCTTTATTACATTAGCTTTTTCCTCGACGATTCGGTGTATCATTCTGTTTTAAAATTTGTGTCGAAAGGCTTGGTTGATACACGCTGGGGAAAAATTCCTTGCTTCAAGGTAGCGCCAAAATTAGTAACGGGGAATGTGTTTTCCGACCAATACAGCATGTCGGTTTGGATTACCGACGACGAGAATAAAATCCCCATTTTTGCCGAATCGAAAATTATTGTAGGCTCCGTAAAAATGGAGTTGATAGAATATAAAGGCTTGAAAAATCCTTTCATAGAAGATGTTAAAAAGAAGCGGGGGGATTAATTTTTTTTCCGGAATAACCTGGATTTCAACGAGGCACTATATTTGTTATTTAAACCAAAACCGATTAATTTTTTCACCATGAAAAGAATCATTTTTTATTCCGTTTTACTTTTTTTAGGCATTTTAATCACTTCATTTTTGATGAAACCACAAGACAAAAAAGATTACAGCAATGAATGGAAACAGGTTGACACGCTTGTTCAACAGGGGCTTCCCCGTTCGGCTATCCAGGTGGTTGATAAAATTTTTAATGAAGCAAAGGCGGAAGCCAATGAGCCGCAATATATCAAAGCGCTGATTTACCGTGCGAGTCTTCAAGGACAGTTTCAGGAAGACCATCTGGTGGGTGCCATCAATTCTTTTCAGGTAGAACTAGCAACTGCTACCGGGGTGGAAAAACAAATCATTCAGTCGCTTTTGGCTGAATTATATTACCGTTATTATACACAGAACCGTTGGTTAATTAATAGCCGGACTACCGTGGAAGGTGTTGAAAACGAAGATATTCATACCTGGGATGCAGTAAAACTGAATAAAACCATTTCGGAATTGTATCTCGCTTCGATGAGCGACCAGGAAGCGTTGGAGGCAGTTCCGCTTCCCGACTTTAGTGCTATTTTGATAAATACAGAAAAATCAGCTTTCACACTCTGGCCTTCTCTCTATGACTTGCTTGCCAACCGGGCTCTTGATTATTTTTCCTCATCTGATGCTGGTTTAGCTGATGTTGGTGGAAAACTCAATATTCCCGCTGCTCAATTATTCAGCCCGATAAATGAGTTTGTAAATATAGAATTACCTGCCGCCGACAGCCTTTCTTACCAATACCAGGCAATGAACATTTTTCAGCAGTTGCTGGCTTTTCACTCAACTATTAAAAACCCAACTTCACTTGTTGATCTTGATTTAAAAAGGCTTGATTTTGTAAGAAACCAGGTAATTTCAAACGAAACT
>DATCTB010000556.1:0-5274 GCA_036568185.1 Bacteroidales bacterium
TCATCTGTGTCTTCATCTTGAGACAAAGTTAGAATAACAGTCCAAAGATCCGGGTTCATTGGGTCGCGGTCCATCCAATAATCTGAAGACCAACCATTGAATTCACCAATAATACCAATATTTCCACAAGTAGTAATAAAGTTGTATTCGCCAGTTTCGCAATTAAAAGTAACTTTATAATTTCCAAAAGGAACGGGAATGTTATCGCCATTTTGAACGCCAATGCCAGTTGGAAAATCTGCTGAACCCCAGTTAACTGCCCAGTCAGCATCTTCACGGAATTTCATAGTAATAAATCCGTCAACTGGATCAACATCCATGTCTTCTGTAAATGTAATATAACCGGTGTACATAGCTGGATCCATTGGATCGCGCTCCATAGCATAGTCGCCTGACCAACCATTAAATTCTCCGATCATGCTTACAACGCCACAGGTAGAAACAAAAGCGTATTCGCCTGTAGTGCAGTTAAACGTTACCCGGTAATGTCCAAAAGGAACAGGAATGTTATCGCCGTTTTGTACAGCAACCCCTGTTGGAAAATCTGCTGAGCCCCAGTTAACTGCCCAATCAGCATTTTCACGAAACTTCATAGTTACAACACCATCAATAGGATCTACGTCATCTGCTTCCGTAACATTGATAAATGCCGTAAAAACTGATGAGTTCATTGGATCGCGAGTCATTTTGAGGTCGCCGGCCCAGCCGTTGAACTCTCCAATAAGACTTACTGATCCACACTGGCCCATTACCTCCTGAGAAATCAGGGAAGTAATTACCATTGCGATTAAAAGTAAAAATTTCCTCATTTTAAATAAAGTTTAATGAATATTAAGTTTGAAATTCGATATTATGACGCTAAGATAGCATAAAAACAACAAAGTTTTAAAAACCAAATACATGTTGAATGAATTTTAAATTTTCTTAACACTGTTGCTGCCAAAGCAGTCTATGCAATCGTTTGCGTAAAAAAACAACCAATCATTATGCCAAATATTTGTCCTGAAATTTATTTTTTTTAATAAAAATCAAATTTGATTAAAAGGTTTAAAAACAATGTTTTATAAATAATTCTTCAAAAATGAAAATGAAAGCTAATTGAATGAAAAATAACAGCTTTCAAATAATAATCACCGAGATTCTCATGAATATAAATCTTATGTATATTCGTAACTTAAAAATCAATTCATTAAATCAATAACCAAATAAAACTTGTTACATGATTAGAAAATTACCTTTTTTAAAATCATGCCTTTTCATTGTTGTGTTTTTGATGGGAAGCATTGCTACCCTTGCACAGCAACAACGTTTTGTTACCGGAATTGTAACCGACAGTGAAACAGGCGAGACCTTGATAGGCGTAAATGTAATGGTTGAAAACAGCCCGGGAACAGGAACTGTTACTGATATTGACGGCAAATTCAGCCTGAACGTGCCTGAAGACACAAAGCACCTGGTTTTTTCCTATGTTGGCTATGCCACTCAGACAGTTGAAATTACATCTTACGAGATGAATATTAAAATGAACGCCGGCGAGCAACTTTCTGAAGTTGTGGTTATTGGCTACGGAACCGTGAAAACCAGAGAGGTAACCAGTGCTATTACAACTGTTAAACCTGAAGATTTCAATGCAGGAAACATTGCCGACCCAATTCAGCTTATCCAGGGTAGGGTAGCAGGTTTGGCCATTTCAAAACCCGGCGGCGACCCGAATGCTGATTTTACCATCCGCATCAGGGGGCTATCCACTTTTGGCTCCAACACCACACCTCTGATTATTGTTGATGGAGTCCAGGGAGGACAGGAACTTCTTAAATCTCTTGATCCTTCCGAAGTTGCCTCTTTTGACGTACTGAAGGACGCCTCTGCAGCCGCTATTTACGGAACACGAGCCGCTTCGGGTGTTATTATTATTACTACCAAGAAAGGAACATTGGCTCAGGCAGACCGTCCCTATAATGTTACCTTCAACGCGGCGCTTACTACTGAATCGGTAGCACGCAGTTTACAAACTCTGAATGCTGACGATTATAAGTCGTTTTCCAACTCTACTGATTATGGCAACAACACTGATTGGATGGATGAAATTACTCAAACCGGACTTGCACAATCATACAACCTTGCCGTGTTTGGCGCAACCAAAACATCAAGTTACCGTGTTTCTTTAAATTATAGAAGTTCAGATGGCGTTGTGATTGGTACGGGTTTTAATCAACTTAACGGAAGACTTAATTTTACCCAAAAAGCTTTAAAAGATATGTTGACCTTTGATATTAACCTGGCTGCTACAGACCGCAATTCATGGTATACACAAAGTGAAGCATTGACTTATACAGCCAGGTACAATCCTACTGCTCCAGTTTACGCCACGAAGGACAGTATTGATGATTTTTCGGAAGAATGGGGCGGTTATTTTCAGCGCCAGGCATTTGCTTTTTATAATCCAAAAGCAATTATCGACCAGGGAACTCTCGATGGAAATAATACAACCATGACAGGAAGCCTTCGTGCAGTACTTGAACCCATAAAAGGTTTAAAGATAAGCGGCTTCTATTCAGCTACTCAAAATAATGAATTGTATGGTTCCTACTGGAGCAAGAATGCCTTCTGGACCCCTTATGCTGTAGGTAGTCATGATGGTTTTGCCCGAAGAGAAACTAAAGGCAATATCTATCAATTATTTGAAACGACAATTGGTTATGATAAAAGCTGGGATGAATTTTCAATGAACCTGATTGGAGGTTATTCCTATCAAACCAATACATTTGAAAACTTCTGGGCTTTCGGCCAGGGATTCTTATCTGATGGTTTCTCATACAACAACCTTGGTTCAGCTTCAGGAATCAATGCCAATAAAACAACCATGTACAGTTATAAAAGTTCCAGTACATTAATTGGTTATTTCTTCAGGGCTTCATTCAGTTATAAAAATGCATTTTTCTTATCAGGAAGCATCAGGCGCGACGGTTCGACTATGTTTGGCGAGAATAACCAATGGGGAAATTTTCCTGCTGTCAGTGCCGGTGTTGATGTTGCTAAACTGGTTGAAATCAACGGAATTGACCGTCTGAAATTCAGAGGTGGATACGGAGTTACAGGTAATTTGCCACCGTTACCTTATTTATCGCAAGACCGCTGGAATGTTAGTGAAGATTATTTCTTCTATGATGGTGATTACATCCAGGCTTATGCTCCTGTTAGAAACGCAAATCCTGACCTGCAATGGGAAACAAAAACTGAATGGGGAATGGGTCTCGACTTCTTTATATTGGATTATAAAATTGGCGGTTCTATTGATTATTACAATAGCACCAGTTCCGACCTTCTTCTGGAATATCTTGTACCAGTTCCTCCATTTCCTTCCGATAGAATGTGGCTTAACCTAGGTGAGTTGCAAAACTCAGGTTTGGAATTTGCCATAAGCTGGAATGTTATTGAGCATTCAAAGTTTTCATGGGTGACCAACTTCAATTTCACAAATTATTTTGATACTAAACTTGTGAAAATCACAAGTCCTTATGTAGAAGGTGAAAATACGATTTATCTTGGCGAATTAGGTGCTCCTTTCTTAACAGGAATAAGAACAATCCAGGTTAATGAAGGAAGCCCTATTGGACAAATTATTGCACCCAAATACATCTACACAGATTCGTTGGGTTATATGCAATATTACACAGCAACCGGCGATACAACAAAAGCACCTGCAATAGAAGATTACAATGTAGTGGGCTATGGCTTACCAGATTTTGAATTTGGTTGGGGAAATACTTTTAGTATCAGTAACTTTACTGTTGGTTTCTTCCTGAGAGGAGTTTTTGGTCACTCATTGGTTAACGTTAATAACGCGCGTTATGGTGTTCCTGTTGTTATGGGAATCCAAAGCGGAATGGATCAGGCACTCGATTTCGAAACTGCTGTAAACGGACCCGTATATTCGGATGTACACGTTGAAAAAGCTGATTTTGTGAAACTGGATAATTTCTCGTTAGGTTATACTTTTAATTTCCCTGAAAGCAAATATCTTTCACTGGTTAATGTATATTTCTCAGGTCAAAACCTGTTTACCATTACCAATTATTCAGGCGTTTCACCTGAAGTAAGGTATGGCGATGCCGGCGACAATGGAAATCCACTGGCACCGGGTATCGACAGGGAAAATACCTATTTCAGCACACGTACCTTTACCGTTGGAGTTAGTGTTACATTTTAATGAATAAAAGAAAAATAATAAAGTATGAAAAGAATTAAAATATATATCAGGCTTTTAATTGTAACAGCGCTTATTGCTGGAACTCAATTGTCCTGTACTAAACTAAACGAAGAGGTTTATTCAGACCTTACCGGCGAAAAACTTTTTGAAAACCCAGACAATATGATCACGGCATTTGGCTTAGCTTATACCAATTTATACCAGCTTGTTGGCCATAAATATGGAATGGTGGGTATTGAAGCCGGAACCGACATTGCCTGTGTTCCTCAGCGTGGAGGCGACTGGGCTGATGGTGGCGAATGGCAAAGATGGCATACGCTAACCTGGACACCTGAAGAAGCCTATGTTTCCAGGTGGTGGAATACCATTTATTATGGTATCAGCACTTGTAACCGCTTGATTTATCAATTCGAACTCATAGAAGGAATTGATTCTGAACCTGCAATTAATGAACTGCGTGCTTTACGTGCTTTGTATTATTATTGGCTGGTTGATTTGTACGGTAATGTGCCTATTCAGACTGACTTTGACGTTCCGGCCGATTATAAACCTGCAACCAGCTCAAGGCAGGAAGTTTATAATTTCATCGAATCGGAGCTGATAGATGTAATGCCAACGCTTTCAAAGGAAACAGGTTTGCCTTATTTTGGCAGGATGACGTATTATGCTGCCCAAATGGTTTTGGCAAAGTTGTACCTGAATGCTGAAGTTTATACAGGAACGGCACAGTGGAATAAAGCACTTGCTGCCTGTGATACCATCATCAACTCAGGAAAGTTTAGCCTGACACCTGATTACTTTACAAATTTTCAGGAAAATGCCACTACTTCACCTGAATACATATTGGGATTGGCATTCGACCAGGTCTATGCTAAAGGATTGGAAATTCATTTGTTTACCTTGCATTATAATCTACAGGCAAAATATGAATTTGTTGCTGCAACATGGAATGGTATCTGTTTACAGGAATCACTTTATAATTCATTTGTTGCAGGAGATGACAGGTTAAACGGCCTATTAACAGGGCAACAATATGATCAGAATGGAGAAAAAGTAACTGATCC
>DATCTB010000557.1:0-3862 GCA_036568185.1 Bacteroidales bacterium
TTCAGAAGAATACGCAAACAATTTGGAGGGAAAATGAAATTTTTTATCGGTGGCGGAGCCCTTCTCGATCTTGAACTCCAACAATTTTTTTATGCTATTGGCATCCCCATGTTTCAGGGCTATGGACTTTCCGAAGCTGCACCCGTCATTTCGTCCAACACACCTCAAAACCATAAATTGGGCTCCTCAGGAAAAATAGTCGATAACCTTCAATTAAAAATTTTGGATGAAAAAGGTAACGAGTTGCCCGTTGGCGAATCCGGTGAAATTGTGGTGAAGGGTGAAAATGTGATGCAGGGTTATTGGAAAAATGAGAAAGCAAGTAAAGAAGTTCTAAAGGATGGCTGGCTGTTTACTGGAGACCTTGGACATCTTGATAAAGACGGATTTCTTTTCGTTAAGGGACGCTTTAAAAGTCTCCTGATTGGAAACGATGGTGAAAAATATAGTCCTGAAGGAATTGAAGAAACACTGATGGACATTTCCCCCTTTATTGACCAAATCATGCTCTACAACAACCAAAAACCATATACCACAGCCCTGATTGTTCCCAACAAAAATGCCTTGAAAAAAGCTTTGGTTGATGCGTCAATAGACCTTTACGGGGAAGATGGAGTGCAGGAAGCATTATTTTTGCTGAAAAGTGAAATTGATCAGTTTTATGATGGCGGCAAACATGAGTCTTTGTTTCCGCAGCGCTGGCTCCCTTCTGCAATTGGCATTTTGGACGAACCTTTTTCCGAAGAAAACAAAATGATAAATTCTACATTAAAATTGGTCAGGTCGAAGGTTGTTGGGCATTACAGTGAACTTATTAATTATCTGTATTCCAATGAAGGAAAGAAAATAGATAACCCTAAAAATAAAGCTGCTATAAAAAGACTGTTTGAAGGTGACTTTGACCCAAGTGAAGAGATTGATGATGAGCCCGAGATTGTTGAAGAATAAACAGAAAATTCTCTTACTGCTAATAGCAGCATTGTCCATTGGCATTGCCATCACCCCCGGCTTTATTTTCAAGGGGCTACTTTACCGGGAAGCCGACATCGATGATTACAAAATATTTAATAACCGAACTGTTAAAGCCGGCGATTACCAGCCCTGGCAAATAGATTCTGCTTATAATTTTATTCAACTTCCTGAAGAATTTCGAAAACTGATTCTCGACAGAAAAACAGTTGCTTTTCTTGTAATTCAAGACGGGAAAATCAAGTACGAAGAATACTGGGATGGCTACGATTCTGTTTCTTATTCTAACTCTTTCAGCATGGCTAAAGGCATAGTTTCATTGCTGGTTGGGGTTGCAATTGACGAAGGTTTTATAAAAAGCGTTGACCAGAAGGTGGGTGATTTTCTCCAAAGTTTTAGAAGAAGCGATAAAAGTGAAATCACCGTTCGTGACCTGCTAACAATGAGTTCGGGGCTTGAATGGGATGAAGCCTATTCCAGTCTTTTTGCACCCAATACACAAATGTACTATGGAAATGATTTGGAAAAAATTGTCAACTCTTTAGAACTTGTTTCGCCTCCCGGCAAAACTTTTAATTACCAAAGCATTAATTCAGAAGTGCTTGCAATGGTGCTGGAAACGGCCACCGGAAAGACAATCAGCGAGTATGCCTCCGAAAAATTCTGGATACCGATGGGAGCTCAAAAAGATGCTCTTTGGTCGCTTGACAAGAAAGACGGCCTCGAAAAAGCCTTTTGTTGTTTCAATTCCAATGCCCGCGATTTCGCGCGCTGGGGGCAGTTGGTTCTAAACCACGGAAACTGGAATGGAAAACAACTTATTTCTCAGAATTATTTAAGGGAAGCTACATCTCCTGCTTCTTACTTGATTGATGAAAATGGCAAACCATTAAATTTTTACGGATTTCAATACTGGATTTTCTATCATAATGGCGACACTATTCCATACATGCGCGGAATTTTGGGGCAATACGTTTATTCCATTCCTTCAAAAAATGCTGTAGTTGTGCGGCTAGGGCATGAGCGCGACAGGGAGTATATTGAAAATTATACAAAAGACGTTGCCGATTACGTGCAGGCAGCATATTTCATTCTCAACCAGTAACCTTTTCTTTAATAATATTTATTAAAGAGTATTTCGGGCATAAGAAATAGTATTTATTTCTTGCTTGAAGAATATTTATATTTTTGTGGGTGTGAAAAGAGAATATAAATCAAAAAAAAAATTATTCAGAATGAATAAAATAACTGTTATCGGTGCCGGAAATGTAGGCGCTACCTGTGCAAACGTAATTGCACACAAAGATTTGGCTAAAGAAGTTGTAATTGTTGATATTAAGGAAGGTATTGCCGAAGGTAAAGCCCTCGATATTTGGCAAACTGCACCCATCAATCACTTCAATACCCGCGTTACGGGAAGTACCAACGACTACCTGAAAACAAAAGGTTCGGGTGTAATTGTAATCACTTCGGG
Organism: Bacteroidales bacterium; assembly: GCA_036568185.1. Taxonomy (GTDB): domain Bacteria; phylum Bacteroidota; class Bacteroidia; order Bacteroidales; family F082; genus DATCTB01. The sequence continues at coordinate 2,444 of DATCTB010000557.1, forward strand.
GCTGCCAAGAAAACCAGGCATGTCGCGTGATGATTTGATAAAAACCAACGCAGGTATTGTAAAAGAAGTTACCGAAAAAGCCATCAAATATTCTCCTGATGCCATCATCATCGTTGTAAGCAACCCGCTCGATGTTATGACTTATGCAGCTTATTTGGCTTCCAACAAGCCTTCGCAAAAAGTATTCGGCATGGCCGGAACGCTTGATACAGGCCGTTACCGTTCATTCCTTGCACAGGCATTGAATGTTGCCCCTGTTGACATTCATGCTTTGTTGCTTGGTGGCCACGGCGACACCATGGTTCCGCTACCGCGATATACTTCAGTAAATGGTATCCCGGTAACTGAATTGTTGGGAAAAGAAGAATTGGATAAAATAGTTGATCGCACCAAAAAAGGCGGCGGCGAGTTGGTTAACCTGATGGGAACATCTGCCTGGTATGCTCCCGGCGCTGCTGCTGCACAAATGGTAGAAGCCATTGTTGACGACCAGAACCGCGTGTTCCCTGTTTGTGCAATGCTAACCGGGCAATATGGTTTAAAAGATGTATATTTGGGTGTTCCTGTAAAACTGGGAAAAAACGGTATCGAAGAAATCATTGAAATCCAGTTGAACAAAGAAGAAAAAATACTTTTAAATACTTCAGCAGATTCAGTTAAAAGCGTGATGAAAGTATTAGATGAAATGAAGTTATTTTAAGAAAATGCCTAATTCAATAATGGTTGCGATTCTTGTTTAGGCTTATGGGCGCTCTGTAAAAAGGGCGCCTTTTTTTTAACAAAGAGGAATATGGGAAATAAGGTATATATGGGGAATAGAGTATGTTCAGTTGTCATTCAATAGTCATTAGCTTGTCATTCAGTTGTTAATCATCGTAATTCGTCAATCGTAATTGGTAGATTTTCCTTTACCTTTATACCCCATATATACCCTATAAACACTATATACCTTCACAAAAATGAAAACAATCGTAGTTCTTTCAGGTGCCGGAATGAGTGCTGAAAGTGGGGTGCAGACTTTCAGGGATAATAATGGGCTATGGCACAACCACCGCATTGAAGAAGTGGCAACTCCACAAGCCTGGTATGCCAATCCCGAACTGGTTCTCGACTTTTACAACCAGCGCCGCAAACAACTTTTTGAAGTTGAGCCTAACACAGGCCATAAGGCTTTGGTTAAACTTGAAGAAAAATTCACTGTGCAGGTTGTTACCCAAAATGTGGATGACTTGCACGAACGCGCCGGTTCCAGCAATGTTTTGCACCTGCACGGCGAATTGAAAAAGGTAAGAAGCACCCTCGACCCAAACCTGGTTTACACGCTTGATGGCTGGGAATTGAAAATGGGCGATTTGTGCGAAAAAGGCTCCCAACTCCGCCCGCATATTGTTTGGTTTGGCGAAGCAGTTCCATTAATTT
>DATCTB010000558.1:0-2223 GCA_036568185.1 Bacteroidales bacterium
TTGCCCGAAAAGTATTTGCGAAGCTTCAACCGATGCTTCCAGGTCTTTTTCAGAATGCACCCTTTTGGTTAAATCCTCAGCTAAGCTTTTTTGCAAAAGGCGCAGATGCGGGGCTTCTTTATGTTCGGCAATCATTTTTTCAATTTCTTCTTTAGAAAAAAGAGTAAAAATCTTGATGTACTTTTCTGCATCCTCGTCAGAAACATTCATCCAAAACTGGTAAAATTCGTAAGGAGAAGTTTTTTCAGGGTCGAGCCAAACATTGCCGGTTTCAGTTTTGCCAAATTTGCTTCCATCAGCCTTTGTTATCAAGGGGCAAGTGAGTGCGTAAGCATCATTTTGGTGTCCCAGTTTTCTCCTGATTAATTCAGTGCCTGTCGTAATATTCCCCCACTGGTCGGCTCCGCCCATCTGAAGTTTGCAGTTTTCGTGTTCGTATAAATACAAAAAATCGTATCCCTGGACCAACTGGTATGAAAATTCAGTGAAGGACATCCCCGTTCCATCATCGCCAGAAATCCGTTTCTTTACTGAATCTTTAGCCATCATATAATTCACTGTCAGGTGCTTTCCAACATCACGGATGAACGCCAGGAAACTGAAGTTTTTCATCCAATCGTAATTGTTGACAAGCAAAGCCTTGTTTTCTACATTGCTCTCAAAATCAAGAAATTTAGCCAATTGATTCTTAATTCCATTTTGGTTTTTTATCAAAGTTTCTTCATCTAGCAGGTTCCTTTCCTGTGCTTTGCCCGAAGGGTCGCCAATCATTCCCGTAGCTCCACCTACCAATGCAATGGGCTTGTGCCCAGCCAGTTGCAAATGTTTCAGCATCATCACACTAACCAGGTGCCCAATATGCAGCGAATCTGCCGTGGGGTCAATGCCCACATAGCCTGCCGTCATTTCTTTCATCAATTGCTCCTCGGTGCCGGGCATCACATCATGAATCATCCCGCGCCACTTCAATTCTTCTACAAAATTTGCCTTTATCTTCACGTAAAATATTTTTTGCAAAGATAAGGTTTTGGATAATTCTATTTTTGTATTCAATGCTTGAATTTACAAGGCTTTTACTGAAGATTTTAAGTTTAAAAATTTCGAAACAAAATTCCCTACTTTTATGCCATGATTTTAGTAACTGGCGGAACCGGGCTCCTTGGCTCACATTTGTTGTTCAGGCTTGCCTCGGAAGGCAAAGCAGTAAAGGCTTTGAAAAGGAAAGGGGCTTCATTGCAACTGGTTGAAAAAGTGTTTTCATTTTACTCTGAAAATCCCAAAACTTTACTGGCTAAAATTGAGTGGGTTGAAGGAGATATCCTTGATTATTATTCCTTGCTTGAAGCCTTCGCAGGAATCGAGTTTTTGTACCATGCCGCCGCCCAGGTATCTTTTCACGCTTCAGATGCCCGGGAGCTTATCAGAAATAATGTTGAAGGGACCGCCAACGTAGTGAACGCAGCATTGGAGAAAAAAGTTGGAAAATTGTGCTATGTCAGTTCGATTGGGGCACTTGGCAGGGCCGATAAAATGGAAGAAGTTAGTGAAGAAACCTGGTTTGACCCAACTGTAAAAAACTCCGTTTATTCGACAAGTAAATACGAGGCTGAACGCGAGGTTTGGCGCGGAATGGCTGAAGGGTTGAATGCAGTAATTGTCAATCCTTCCATTATTATCGGTCCCGGAAACTGGAATTCGGGCAGTTCGCAAATGTTTACCACCATGTGGGAGGGGTTAAAATTTTATACCGAAGGGACAAATGGGTTTGTTGATGTAAATGATGTGGCAAACGCGATGATATTATTGACGGAAGGAGATTTTTCGGGCGAAAGGTACATTTTGAGTTCAGAAAACATCAGCTACAAACAGTTTTTTGAATGGGTGGCCGAAGCCATGAATGTTTCTCCTCCAAAGTATAAAGCTGGAAAAATACTCAGCGAGGCTGGCGTTGTTTTTTTAAAATTGAAAAGCATTTTTTCCAGGAAAAAGCATACCATTACCGCCGAAACTGCACGGACTGCGAACCGCCAATACCATTATTCAAACAAAAAATTTATTGAAGCGACAGGGATGAAATTCAAGCCAGTAAAGGAGAGCGTGAGGCAAACTGCAGCTATATTTTTGCTTGATCATCAAAATGCCAAAAATGGATAGCCCGGTAAAATTTGAGGGTGGGGATATTGCATGAGAAATATGGTCTTTAAAAATACATACCTGGAAAAA
>DATCTB010000559.1:0-2066 GCA_036568185.1 Bacteroidales bacterium
TCCAACAGGGCTGAAATGGAGGTTTGGACGAAGGATTGAAGGTGAACACAGGGTTATCATTTGCAATGCTGACGAAGGTGAACCGGGTACTTTTAAAGACCGCGTTTTACTGACAGAGCTTCCTGATTTGGTTTTTGAAGGAATGGTGCTCGCAGCTTATGCAACAGGCGCTGATATTGGCTTGCTTTATTTGCGTTATGAGTATAAATATATGCTCAAATTCCTGAACAGGATTTTGCAGGAAATGCGCGATAAAAAATTGCTTGGAGAAAATATTTCTGGAATTGCTGATTTCAATTTTGATATTAGGATTCAACTTGGAGCCGGCGCTTATGTTTGTGGCGAGGAATCTGCACTGATTGAATCATTGGAGGGAAAACGTGGCGAACCGCGCGATAAACCACCATTCCCGGTTGAAAAAGGTTATTTGAATTATCCAACCATAGTTAATAATGTGGAAACATTGGCTATGTCTGTAAAAATTGTCAAGAATGGCGCTGAATGGTTTAATTCTTTTGGAACAAAAGATTCGCTGGGTACTAAGTTGTTGAGTGTTTCCGGCGATTGCAAATTTCCAGGTATTTATGAAGTGGAATGGGGAACATCCATCCGTGAAGTGGTTGAAATGTGCGGAGCCGAAGACGTGCAGGCTATGCAAGTTGGTGGCCCATCGGGTATGCTGATAGGTGTCCGCGATTTTGACAATATCAATTCCAACGATTTAATGAAATGGTACAAACCTTCAGGAATGATGGTGGCTGAGAAGTTTTTCGACCGCAGGCTCAGCTATTCCGACCTTCCTACCGGTGGTTCCATCATCATTTTTAACAAACAAAGGGATTTGCTTAAAGAAGTGGTAATGAATTTCCTCGATTTCTTTATTGAAGAATCCTGTGGTTCATGCTCTACATGCCGCAACCTACCTTACATTATGAAATTGAAACTACAGAAAATTCTGGATGGGCATGGAGTCCGCCAGGATATCGACGACTTGCTCAGCTGGGGAAAAACCATCAAAGTGAGCCGTTGCGGGCTTGGGCAAACAGCCGCTAACCCTGTGCTTTCGAGTATCTTGAATTTCAGGCATTTGTATGAACAATATGTTCAGGCAATGGCAGATTATGATAATGTGTTCGACCTGGAAAAATCAGTTCAGGATGCGAACAAATTTGTAGGCAGGAAAATGGAAGTAAATCATTTTTAAATTTTTATAAAAAATGGAACAGACAATACAACTCAGCATCGACGGAAAAGTAGTTACCGCTAAAAAGGGGCAAACTATTGTTGAAGCTGCAAAAGACAACAATATTTATATTCCAACATTGTGCAACTTTGAGGGGGTAGCTCCTAAAGCATGTTGCCGCATGTGCACTATTAAGCTGAACAACAGGTTTATGACTGCCTGCTCTACACCAGTTTCAGATGGTATGGAAATTGAAAACAATACCCCTGAAATCAACGATATCAGGAAAAGTATCATTGAATTGCTTTTTGTGAGCGGCAACCATTTTTGCCCTGCTTGCGAAAAAAGCGGAAACTGCGAATTGCAGGCTCTTGCTTACCGCTACCAGATGATGGTGCCCCGTTTCCCCTATATTTTTCCGCAAAAAGGTATTGAAACAAGTGCTAAAATCCTGAAAGACCAGAACAGGTGTATAGCTTGCAAAAGGTGCATTAAAACTATCAAGGACGAAAAAGGCAGGAATTATTTTGCTTATTACAGAAGGGGGCACGATTTACAAGTCGTTTTAGACCCTGAACTTGGTAAAGAAATTACCGATGAATTGGCAAAGCTTGCCATGAAAAATTGCCCTGTAGGCTCCATTATTTATAAGGAAATTGGATTTGCACAGCCTATCGGGAAAAGAAAGTACGACAAAGAACCTATTGGCAGTGAAATTGAAAATTAGGAAAAACAAAAAATCATGAATAAAAAAATAATTGCAACTACTTCGTTGGCTGGCTGTTTCGGATGCCACATGTCCATTCTCGACATTGACGAACGTATTCTCGACCTGATTGAATTGGTTGAGTTCAATAAATCGCCTATTGACGATATAAAGAAG
>DATCTB010000560.1:0-2481 GCA_036568185.1 Bacteroidales bacterium
CAGGCTTATTTCTTGGGTGGTTGTTTTTTCACCAGCCCAACAATTCAGAAATTAAAGAAAACACAGCTCTTCACGAACATTCGGAAGATGAAAACGGCATTTGGACCTGCGCGATGCACCCACAAATAAAAATGGACAATCCTGGGCAATGCCCGATTTGCGGGATGGATTTAATTCCTTTACAAAATTCAAATTCTGAGATTGATGAGTTGGCTATCGAAATGAGCGAGTCAGCAATGAAACTTGCCGAGGTGCAAACCTACGTTGTAAGCACCGGCAATGCATCAAAAGAAGTGTTGCTTTATGGAAAAATTCAAGCGGACGAACGCTTGCTTCAATCGCAAACGGCACATGTTCCCGGTAGGATTGAGCAGCTATTCATCAATGTTACCGGCGAATCTGTTAAAAAAGGTCAAATAATTGCAAAAATTTATTCGCCTGAAATAGTTACGGCTCAAAAAGAATTGCTGGAATCCATTTCCCTTGAAGACAAATATCCTTCTGTTGTGGAAGCTGCCCGCGAGAAATTGCGGAATTGGAAATTGACTGACCAGCAAATCAGTGAAATTGAAACTTCTGGAAAAGTAACTACCACTTTCGACATTTATGCCAATACTTCAGGGATTGTAACAGCCCGCAAGGTAAACGAAGGCGATTATGTTTCGAAAGGTGCAGTGCTGTTTGATGTTGCCGACCTGTCAAAGGTTTGGGCTGTTTTTGATGCTTACGAATCGGACCTGCAATGGATAAAAATGGGACAGAAAGTTGAGTTTACCACACAAGCCATTCCCGGTAGGGTATTTTCTGGAAATATTTCTTTCATCGACCCGGTTATTGACCCCGCTACCCGTATCGCGAGGGTGAGGGTGGAGCTTGGAAATCCGGGTTTCAACTTAAAACCGGAGATGTTTATTAATGGAATTGTAAAAACCGGAAATACAAGTTCGGGGCAGCAGCTTACCATTCCCCAATCGGCGGTTTTGTGGACGGGAACCCGTTCAGTTGTGTATGTTAAAATCCCTGATTCTGAGATGCCTGCATTCAAATTGAGGGAAATTACCCTTGGTGCCAGCATGAAAGACAATTTCATAGTGCTCGACGGCTTGCAGGAAGGCGAAGAGATTGTTACCAACGGTGCTTTTAGCGTTGATGCAGCAGCGCAATTGGCAGGCAAACCCAGCATGATGAACCCAGAAGGCGGAAAAGTGAACACCATGCCCGGAATGGATATGAGTGGGGGCAAAGGAGAAACAATGGAGAATATGGACAAACAAGAAACTCCAAAAAAGGAAAGCTCAACTACTATTCCGATGGAATTCAAAATGCAGCTTAATGAGGTTGTGAAACAATATTTGCCAATGAAAAATGCTTTTGTAGCTACCGACAGCAAGCAGGTTTCCGCAACTGCCAAAACCCTGAAAAGCCAATTGGGAAAAGTGGATATGGGCTTGCTTTCGGGGCAGGCACACCTGGATTGGATGGATTACCTTTCCAAACTGAACACAGCCATTGAAAAGATGATTATAGCCAAGGATATTGAAATTCAACGGGAAGGTTTTGCTGATTTCAACCTGGTTTTTTATAAGGTTATCAAGGAATATGGCTTGATGGGCGAAACGGTTTATTACCAGTATTGCCCGATGGCGTTTGGCAATAAAGGTGCGTATTGGTTCAGTGAAAAGAAAGAAGTTGAAAACCCCTATTTCGGCGAAGCCATGATGAAATGTGGGGAGACCAGGGAAACATTTGAATTTAATTGATTAAGCATGAATTAACTAACAATTAAAATGTAAACTATCATGACTACGGAAACATTGCAAATAAAAAATATGGTTTGTAACCGGTGCATAAAAGTAGTAACCGAAGAACTAACAAACCTTGGTTTTAGGATAAAGTCGATTGAGCTCGGAAAAGTTGAATTAGCCTGGGCAGTTGAAGAAAAAGAACTTGAAATAATTAAAAACAATTTAGAGGAAAATGGTTTTGAATTGCTGAGTGACCGGACAAGCAAGCTTGTTTCAAAGATTAAGACAGAAATTTTAAAAGTGGTTCATCATGGAGAAAAAGTACCTGAAAACATGAAGCTTTCTGAATATTTATCACAAAAAGTGGGTCATGATTATTCCTATCTGAGCAATTTGTTTTCATCTACTGAAGGATTGACAATTGAAAAATACTTAATCCTTCAAAAAATTGAAAAGGTAAAAGAATTGCTGGTGTATAATGAGTTATCGCTAAACGAAATTGCTTTTCAATTAGATTACAGCAGTGTCCAATACTTATCGAATCAATTCAAAAAAATCACTGGGCTTACTCCTACACATTATAAAAAAATTCAGAAAACTAAACGGATTTCGTTAGATAAAGTAGCAAATCAAAACAAACCATAAATCAAATCCATAATTTTGTAATGCTTTTAAAATAAAATAGTTATAAGTTTGTTGTGAATAAAAAAGCGATGCTTAAAAAAATTGGATATAT
>DATCTB010000561.1:0-4212 GCA_036568185.1 Bacteroidales bacterium
CTCTACAGCACCAAAATCAAAAAAGGCACTGTCGATTTCGAATGCAGCTACAACGCGCACTGTGGTATCTTTTTTGTAAATCAGGCTGTAAATGTTAATGGGTGCATGGTGTATTTCGTTAATTTGTGTAGCCAAAATCGAAATTTCACCAGCACTTTCCTCAACTTTCGATTTTGTATTCTGCTTGATGATTTTCTCCCAATCTTTAACTACAACTGCCACATCAGCATTTGGAATGTTGATTATATAAGCAGGCTGCTGCCCTTTTGAAATGCTGACCGTCTCCATATTTACCTGGCTAATTTGCTGAGCAACAGAGTCATGTGCAATTGAAAGTAAAAATATTACGACAAGAATAAGTAGTGTGTTTTTCATAAGTTTTCATTTATTAATTCAAACAAATCTAAATATTTTTTACTTCCAAGGCAACTAATTACGTCATCTTTGCATAATAGCAATAGGGAAACTTATATTTTCGTAAAGAAGTTTTATAAAATTAGTTGAGGTAAAAACCTGAATTTGCAAAATCAGTGTACGACGAAAACAAAACCATAAAGAAGTGTTTGAAAAACAACGCCCAGGCGCAGAGGGAGTTGTATGAAATGCACAAAGTAAAGTGGTTTATGATTTGCCTAAGGTATGCCCACAACAAAGATGAGGCGCAGGACATGTTGCAGGAAGGCTTGATTAGCGTTTTCAATAACCTGAAACAATACGATTCGACGAAAGCAAGTTTTGCAGTTTGGTCGAACAAAGTGATGGTGAATGCAGCTTTGCAACAATTAAGAAAGTGGAAAAAACTCAAGTTTGATGAAGAAATTACTGATTATGAAAACAAGCTTTCTAAAGATGAAGACGTTTTTGCAAGCATTGGCGCAAAAGTACTGACAGCAATGGTGCAAAACCTGCCGGAAGGCTACCGCGTTGTTTTCAACCTGTACGTTGTGGAAGGGTATTTGCACCGGGAAATTGGAGAAATGTTAGGTATTTCAGAAAGCACTTCGAAAACACAACTTTTAAAAGCAAAAAAAATGCTGCGCAATCAATTGGAAAAAGTTTTGCACTATTAACAGCAAGGTTATGGCAGACAATTTAGAATCATATTTTAAAAAGCATCTTTCTGATGAAACTCCGGGAGACGACAACTGGAATGTTCCGTCAGATGAGGTGTGGGATAAAGTTTTGCCTGAGATTCAAAAGACAAAAGGCGTTTTTATTCCGTGGAAATATTTATACGTAATTGGCGGAATTATAGCAGCCTTCTTTCTTCTATTATTCTTCTGGTTTTCAGAATTTACAGTTAACACGAATGAAAAAATTGAATCGATTACAGCTATTGAGGAAAATCAACAAAATCAAACATCAGAAACAACCAAAGACATAAATATTGAAATTGAAAATCAGGAACAAACTCTAAATAATTCTGAAATAATTCAGGAAAACCTTACCAAGTCAGAAACAGATAGGTATGGTAAAACAGAATTAGAAAATATTGTAACAGAAACTAATTTCAACCAAACTTCATCAAAAGAAACACTTTTAGCCAAAAATGATACTAAAAAATCAAGTACAATTTCTACTGAATTAGAACCAGGAAACAAAAATGAAAAAATTCAGTTTGAAACACTTAAGCCAAGAATGATTGATTTTCTTTCAGTTAATTTTTCAAGTAATTCTTTAAAAAAGTCTTCAGTTCAAACAATTGAGAAAAGTGATTTACCATCCAAAAAGAAAGAGCCATTTAATAACAAGAACAAATTCGGGATTGGTATTTATTACGCGCCAAGCTTTACTTCTATTCATCTATCAGGTGACCCCGATGCCGGGAAGATTGAAACCAGCAGTGAGTTCTATTTTTCAAACAATTGGGGACTGGAATTGAAATATTTTATTTCGAACCGATTTACTTTAATAACAGGAGTAGGAAGGTCAGAGATTATAACATATTCAAAATCGCTAACAGACTTTGATTACAACACCTCCACCGAACACGTGATGCCCGGTGGCGAAAAGGAGAACACCTCACCTGTTCCTATGTTAACACCTTTTGGAGAAATTGACACCGAAATAACTTATCAGTTCCCCGGAACAGAGGAAATACCAGATGGTGAGCCAATGTATTCGGTGATGGAAACCAACCAACAAGTCAGGTATTTGTCCATTCCACTTGGAATTGAATACAACCTGTTGCGTTTTTCGCATTTTAATTGGTTTGTCAATGACGGGCTTAGCTATAACCGTGCTTTGCAAGATGCCACTCAATTCAGTTCCAGGATTCTTCACAATGGACACGACATGGATGTTGTTTCTGAAAAAATAATGGGCAATCCCACATTCAACAAAAGCTATTTGGGCTTTTTCGTAGCTACCGGGCTCAATTACCAATTGTCAAAATCATTTCAATTTAGCGGTTCCGCTTCCTATTTTGGAAACATTACCAAAGTAAATGTGCATGATAATATGTCCACATCTATTAACGGATTCAACCTGAAAATAGGCATTCTGTATATTTTTTAATTCCTCAGGCAACTATTTCGCGCTCGTTTTCATAATCACTCTTGAAAACAAAATTCTAATTAAAACTTTTAAAAATGAAAACAAGTAAAGTAATTCTATTAATCCTTATTGGACTGACAATTTTTTCTTCCTGTAAAAAAGATGAAAATACACCGGGGGACCCAACAAAAAGTATAACTCTTAACATCACAGGCTTGGAAGATTTGGGAGCTGATTATGTTTATGAAGGCTGGCTGATTGTGAATGGCGCGCCAGTCTCCACAGGAACTTTTACGGTTGACGCTGCAGGTATGTTATCACAAACAACTTTTGAATTGATGGCCTCAGATATTGACAATGCAACGAAATTTGTATTATCTATCGAACCAAAAAATGACAGCGACCCCGCTCCTTCTGCAACCAAAATGATGGCGGGCGATTTTTCAGGAACCAACGCTTCACTGACCATTGCACCTGTTGGTGATTTCATGAATGCTGCCGGAAAATACATTTTGGCAACTCCCACAGATGGTTCTGATTCAAACGAAAACAGTGGCATCTGGTTCCTTGACCTCGCAACCGGGGCTCCAACTGTTGGGCTTACACTTCCTGTTTTGCCAGATGGCTGGAGATACGAAGGCTGGGTAGTTATTGGCGGACAACCGGTAACCTCAGGTACTTTTACCAATGTTTCAGCAACCGACAACGCAGATCCTTACAGCGGAAGCATGAAATTGCCTGATGTAAACGGCATGGATGGTTTTTTTCCAGGTGAAGATTTCTTGATGAATGCTCCTTCAGGGCTTACATTTCCAACTGACTTAGCCGGTGGCACAGCTGTAATCAGTATTGAACCTTACCCTGACAATAGTTCTGCTCCCTTCACACTTAAGCCATTGGTAAGTGCAATTCCTGCATCAGCCATCGACCACACCGTATATGATATGGGCCAAAATTTGAACTTCCCAACTGGTACAGTTACCCGTTAATAATAATTGGTTTTTTGGTTAAGTGGCGCATCATTTGTTTGGTGCGCCATTTTCTTTTTAAAAACGATTAAAATCAGGCTCTACGCTTGTATTCATTCTAAATACTTTAATTTCGCAAAATGATTTTCATCTACCAACCTGAAACCGACCCATTTTTTAATATCGCCGCCGAAGATTTTTTGTTAAAAAATTCACCTGATGATTTTATCATGCTATGGCAAAACAAACCATCGGTGATTATTGGAAAGCACCAGAATACCTTTGCAGAAGTAAACCTCGATTTTGTAAATAAAAACAATATTCCAGTAATCAGGCGCATGTCGGGTGGTGGAACGGTTTATCACGATTTGGGAAATATCAATTTTACCATGATTACTTCGGAAAACAACCCTGAGAAACTGATTGATTTCAGGAAGTTTACGGAGCCACTTATACTCTTTTTAAAAAGCCTGGGAATTGAAGCCGCATTTGAAAGTAAAAACAACCTGAAAGTAAATGGCAAAAAGATTTCTGGCAATTCAGCCCATGTGAAGAAAGACAAAATAATGCACCATGGAACTTTGCTTTTTAATACAAACCTGAGAAACCTTGAAAATTCGATAAAGCCTCCGAAAACAAATATTACCGACAAAGCCGTAAAATCAGTTAGGGCAACGGTAACCAATATTTCTAAAGAACTTGATGACAAAATGCCTATCGAGAAATTCAGGTTTGAGCTGCAACGTTT
>DATCTB010000562.1:0-4975 GCA_036568185.1 Bacteroidales bacterium
TTATTTTGATAGAAAAATAGATGGCAAAGATGCCAAAATATTAAATATAAATTTCACTAAAGTGTATTTTAGTTTGTTTATATATAAGGATTCTAATTACGAAAAATAAAATTTAAGCACAGCAAAAATAAATAATTATCCATTATAGTAAAAATGAGTATTTTCACGTTTATTTTTCAATACAATTATCAAAAAAGATTACATGTTAAGAAATTTGTTTTTTACCACCAGCTTGCTTCTTGCAATATTTGTTATCCAAAAAAGTTACGCAAGCGACGAAAATATAGACCGTGTATATGACGAAAATATCCAATCGGTAATACTATATTCTGGCACCGACCAATTAAATCCACCCGTGATGGAACTCGGCACAACTAATAATTTGGTGCTAGCTTTTGATGACATGAGTCACGACAGTTATATATTTAATTATACCATAGTCCACTGTACCCGCGATTGGGAAACTTCCGATTTGCAGCCAATGGAATACCTGAATGGTTTTTTGGAAGGTGAAATCAGGGACTATGCTTTCAGCCTGAATGCCATTCCTGAATATGTGCATTACGAACTCCGGTTTCCTGACGCGGATATGCGGATTAAGCTTTCGGGCAATTATATAATTAAGGTGTACATAAACACACCTGAAGAAGGAAACATGATTTTAACCAGGCGCTTTTTTGTAATCGAACCATTGGCTACCATTGATGTCAGCATACCTTATTACCCGAAAGAAATCCAGTTTACGAGAATGAAACAGCAGGTAGATTTGGTTGTTTTCGCACCTAATGATTTATTTATGACAGAAGCAAAACAACGGGTCAGCGTGATGATAATGCAAAATGGAAGGTGGGACAATATGGCGAAAAACCTCCACCCTACTTCGGTTATGCAAAATGAAATGAGTTTTAATTATACCAACGGAATTCTTTTTGATGGTGGAAATGCTTTCAGAAATTTCGATATGAAGAGTTTTTGGTACCAGTCTATGTACATAAAAAGCATTACCAGCGAACCCAATGGATATAAAGTCGTGCTATACACTGATTTACCCAGGGCAGGAAAAGCCTATGAAACTATTGAAACCATTAATGGGCGAAAGTTTATTAAAGCGCGTACTGAGCAGAGTACTTCTATTGAAGGCGAATACGCCTGGGTGCATTTTACTTTGAAATATCCTGAAATTAAAGATGCCGACATCTATATTTTGGGAGCGATTAATGACTGGGAATACAATGAAAAAAACAAAATGGTTTACGACCCTGACACACGTCTTTACCATGGGCAACTCTACCTGAAGCAAGGTTACTACGAATATTTGTACTCAGTTTTGCCAAAAGGAAAGACTGTTGGCGATGTCACCCTTATAGAAGGCGACCACTTTGAGACTGACAATTATTACAGTGTTTTTGTATACTACCGTGAACGTGTACCTGAATATGACCGCCTGCTTGGATATTCTTACTTCAATTCAAAGTTGGTAACAACTTTGGATTAAAACAAGTTTTGAGTGCGGAGTTCAGACTTAGAGTTTTTGAACTTACTGAGGCACCATTTACTTGTTCCTTACATAAATATGCTTTATGTTGTTTTTTCCGCTGTCGCGCTCGTCAACTTCTATTGATTTGATGCCTCTTATTAAAGGAAGCAATTTCGGGAAGCCATAATTTCTTGGGTCGAAGTCAGGTTTCTTTTTTAACATCAGGTTGCCCAGGTCGCCCAGGAAAGCCCAACCATTTTCATCTTCAAGGTCTGAAATACTGTCAGTAAACAATTTGATGATTTTTGAATCAATATTGCTTAAGGGTTTTCTTGAGGAAGGCTTGCCCCTACCCTGCTTTTTGCTTCCTTTTTCGGGCGTTTCTTCGGTTTCAGATTTCAGAATTTCGATATAAATAAATTTATCACAGGCAGTAATAAAAGGATTGAGCGTTTTCTTTTCACCAATTCCTATTACCTTCATTCCCGACTCACGCAACCTTGTAGCCAGTCGGGTAAAATCGCTATCGCTCGAAACAATGCAAAAACCATCCACTTTCCCGGTGTACAAAATATCCATTGCATCAATAATCAAGGCACTGTCGGAGGCATTTTTCCCGGTTGAATAGCTGTACTGCTGGATGGGTGTGATGGCATTTTCCAACAATACCTTTTTCCATCCCGATACCGTTGGTTTAGTCCAATCAGCATAAATTCTTTTGAAAGTAGGCGTACCATATTTGGCAATTTCCTCAAACATTTCTTTAACATGCGAGTATGGTACATTGTCCGCATCTATTAATACAGCTAATTTTAATTCTTTCTCCTTTTCCATTGTATTATTTTTTTTAAACAAAAAATTATAGTGCAGCTTTTTAATATGCAGTAATAAAGTCTTGTTCTCAAGTGTTTACAAAGATAGCTCAATAATGCCAGAATAATTTTGATTATAAAACTATTCCCCAAAAAAAATATTTTCTATTTCAAAAACTAAATGTTTAATATTTCTCTAATATTATTAAACAATTTTAAATTTCACATGTTATAGTATTATAAATTTAAAAATATAAAAAAATGAAAAAATTAACTTTAATTATGTTAGCAATCGTTTCAACATTGACTGCTTTTAGCCAAGATAAAAATATTGTAGATGTCGCTTCGTCATCGAAAGACTTTACAACACTTGTAGCTGCTTTAGAAGCAGCTGACCTGGTTACAACTTTGCAGGGTGAGGGCCCTTTTACAGTATTTGCCCCAACTAATGATGCATTTAATAAATTACCTGAAGGTACTGTAGCAAGTTTGCTATTACCTGAAAACAAGCAGCAACTTGCTAAAATCCTTACTTATCATGTAGTAAGTGGCAACCTTGATGCATCAGCTGTTGTTGCAGCTATCAAAAAGGGAAAGGGTAAAGCAGTTTTAACAACTGTAAGTGGAGGAACATTAACAGCTACTTTGGAAAAAGACAAAGTTAAACTAACTTCTGATTCAGGTAATTATGCTTATGTAATTCAAACAGATTTGAAGGCGAGCAATGGAGTGATTCATGTTATTGATTCTGTCCTGCTGCCGAAATAGTATTTTTTGATTTCATAGTAAGTGGTTAAAAACTTCCTGAATAAATTCAGGAAGTTTTTTTCATTTTAATAATTTAAAAATCAGGCAACTTGATTTTCTTCAGGCTAAACTACTTGTTCCCTCCAGCCCGGTTAATCATCAGCCAGGTAAATATCCACAGGGATGTGCAAACCAAATTAACGGAAAAGAAAAGCAAATGGTCTATCGGTTCGTTTGCAAAAAAGGCTTGAGTTCCCCAGGAAAGTACAAGAAGGATTCCCCAAATCAGCATAATAATTGTTACAGTCTTTTTTTTCATTTTTTTTAGCTTTAAAAGTTCCTGGAGTTTTTTTTCTTGATATTTAACCTCAACCATCAACTCAAATTATTCATTGCTTTCAACATCAACTTATCAGAGTCAACCAATTCATTTACCAGTTCCATCTCCAAGGCCGTAAGCTGTTCGCCTTTCAGAGATTCCAGCAGTTGTCTGAATCTTAGTGGATCATCAGGTATTTCTTCAACATTAAAATCAATCTCACTGAGCAATTTTTTTATTGACTTAAAGGCAAGCAGTTTTGTTTGAGCCCGGTTCAGATTGTATTGCAATGCATATTCTGCCAACATGAGTTTTTCAATCATTTTCAAAATTTAATCGATTTAAGGCAAAAGTACCTTGGCTATTTGTGAGCGCATACGACATTCAATGTCAGCTTAAGAAAGTTTTATTTAATTTCATATTTTTACCCGCTGAATAAACTGTCGGACATGAAAAAATACCTATCTCTTGGTGAACTACTAAGCGACTACCGAAACCTTAATAACATTTCTCAGGCTGATTTTGCAGCCGAATTGAACGTTGATGTCAGAACCGTTATTCGTTGGGAAAAGGATATAACCTTGATTAAATCGGAAAAAGAAGAAGAATTGGTTGAAAAAACTTTTATTCCTTACCAGGTAATTCGAAACCTGAATGCAACCGTTGCTATTCCCACGTTTTATGATTTTAAACTCCGAAAATACTCTTTGTCGGAACTATCGAATGAATTGCCTGATGCAGATTGGTTTATTGCCCAAATGGACAGGGTAACCAAGCGCATTCGCCCAATTGAGTTTGAGCATGATTATGAAAATATTTTGAGGCACACACACTTTCTGTACAATACAACCAAAAAAGTGGGAAGGAAATTGATTCAGGAAGCATCAAAACTGCTGCCTGAGCTTAACTTGATTATTTTTGATGATGCCGGTTATTATTCCGGACACTGCGTTTTTCTTCCACTTAGCTATAACTGCTTTTTAAAACTCCGGAACCGAGAGATAGTTGAAGGCGAAATAACAAAAAATGACCTGGTAGATTATAAGAATGTGGAAAAACCAGTATTTCATAATTACGAAATTGCAGCTGATTGTAATGAAAACATGTTTTACATTATGGGAGCAGCCATGCGGTTTATTCGTGAACAGTCGGCAAATGATTATACTTATAGCGCTCTTGTTGTTCGCCACGATGCCGAGGAAATAAACAATAAATTAGGGTTTCATATGGTTTGGGAAGATAAAAAAGAGCAGGAACAACTTGGCTTAGCATGCCCACCCCGATTTTATGAAGGTAATTTGAAGAAGTTTTTCTAGGCTTTTGCGAAAGGCTGTAGGCTACCTGCCTGTCGGCAGACAGGTTAGGCTTTAGGCTACTAGAATACTTATTTGATTTACTATTTACCCTTCGCACTCCTTCCTTTTCCCTATGCTTTTTAAATTTTGAATTTTGAACTTTAGATTTAAACTTTTTGTATTGCAAATAATTATGTATTTTTGCACTCATAATTGACTATTCAGCATTTACAATTTCCCAATAAATTAATTTATGGAATACAACTCACGGCGTGAAGACATGGTGATACCCGAGTATGGAAGGAATATCCAGAAGATGATAGAA
>DATCTB010000563.1:0-8297 GCA_036568185.1 Bacteroidales bacterium
TCAGCCGTTGTTTCCAAAAAAGCAAAAAAAACAATATACGGGCTTGAAGAAATGTTCACCGTAAACTTCCTTTCCAAATTCTATTTTGCAAACCTGATGTTGAACGAAGATATGTTTGTTAAAAATGGAAAAGAATTGCCCAGGATTATTTTTGTTTCTTCAGAAAGCCACCGAAATCCTGAAGCCTTTGAATGGGATACTTTTGGCGAATTCAAAGATTACGGAATGGGAAAATCAGTAGAGCGGTACGGCTATTACAAGCTGCTAATGACAACTTTTTCCCAGGAACTTTCCCGCCGTTTAAATCCAAATCAGCACCCTGAATATTCCGTTTTTGCGCTTTGCCCAGGCCCCGTCAATTCAAACATTGCCCGTGAAGCACCGGCTGTTTTTCAGCCATTGATGAAATTGATTTTTAAAGCCTTTTTCCGTTCACCTGAAACAGCTTGCGAACCGGTGGTTTACCTCACGGCATCAAAGTCTGTTGAAGGAAAAGCAACTGATTACCTTTTCCTGATGAGCAGGAAAGAAATAGACGAAAAAGCCACCGACCCGGAAAATGGGAAAAAGCTCTGGAAAATGACGGAAGAACTTTTAAAAAACCACGAAATAACTTTTTAATAAGAAACTTTCTCCAGAAAAATCTCCTTTCCTTTTGGCGCTTTCGCCCGACCGGGAACATATATTGCATCTTCTGCAAAAATCACAGGCTGGTTGTGCATGGTGTAGTATTTCTTTCCTCCCTCACCTAATTCAATTTGTTGCACATCACCAGTATTTCCTTCGATTTTAACAAGTTTCGTCATGTGATAGATTTCAAAAAGCTGTGTGGTTTTTGTCGTTATAGAATAAGGCGTTGTTGAGGTTTCAGACTGAACAGTATTAGTTAAATCGTAAGGCTGGTAGTAAGCAGCCAAATAAATATCATTGCCCCGAATTTTCACTTGTGTTCCCAGGTTTGAAGAGGCATCATAAACGGGCATTAAATAAAAATGAATAAGATCACCATTTTCATCAGTTAAAAACGCCATTTCTGTGTACCTGCTTTGTCCATAAAACAGGTAATTGCCGTTATCCAGTTTTTTAAACCATTCCCATACAGGTGAATCCGGCATCTTCATATCAACTTTATTGTTTTTGGCTCCGGGAACAATAATTTTATCGGCTATTTCATCTTCAAGATAAGTTTTGTGAAAATCGATTTGGCCTTTTTCATTAAGCTTTATAAACTGCATTATGTTTAGATCCATCGCGGCAAAACCCCAACGCCATTTTGTTTTTTTATCGTTGCCAAACCCAAAAATTGCATCTGTCTTACTTTCCTCATCGCAGATATACTGAAAATTAACTGCTGACGCTGACGAATGGAAATTAACCGAATCAACTACTTGGTTTTCTTTATTCAACCTATAAACAAAAAGGTTTATACGCTTGTCTTCCGGAGGCACCAATCGTTTGTGCGGTTTATAAGTAGAAGGTGCATTTATTGGCATCACCATTATGGCAAAACCGCCGGAAGAGGTGTTTCCTGCGCCCATTCCTCCCATCGAATAAGGAGTAACTATAACATTTGTGTTCATCGAATTTGGGTCATTGCCCGGAATTGAAAAAATAGCCAAAGTATTTTGGCCATTTGGAGAAGGGTTCTTAATACTCACTTTTTCAACAACCACTCCAGCACCCTGGATACTTCCTCCATCAGAAGGTGCAACAACAAATTTTCCAGACTCAACAAATTCAAAAAGCATTTGTTTTCCCTTTCCATCTGAAAGAATTACTTTTTTATAGGGTGAATAAGAACGATACCCAATTTGTTTCGACATCCAGGTTTCATCGACTTTTGGCTTTATTGTTTCTTTTTCTTCGAAATCAGGGCCATAAATAAACTTATCTGATGTGCGCAAATAAAGTTCCCCGGTTTTTACAACCAGGTTGCCCGTCCAGGTATTGCTCCCCATAATCACATCACCCTTAAAAACAGGTAAATTTTTCATTTCACTTGTTTGGCTTTCAGCCGTTTGCATGTTCAGCAAATCCTTCATTACTTCACTTCCAGTAGCCTCACCTGTAAATATTCCGTTTGCTGAAAAATTGTAGCCATAAACACCATCTTCTGTCAGGTAAAATAATTCGGCAGAACCGTCAGGTTTTACATAGGTTCCTGCGAATCGTCCTTTTGATGCCTCTTTTGATAATTCAGCGCTGCCCGATTGAGTAATAGACATTTGGGAATTTGCACTGTAAAAACAGAAAATAGCTAAAAATGAAAGCATTGACTTTGTAGAATATTGCAATAATTTCATGGTAATTAATTTAAAAATTGAAAAGATAGTCTTGGTAGTGCTTGCTAAAATAATAAATTCATTTTTTTAAGCATTGATAATGAAGCAGTTTAACATTTTTTTAACATTCTAAATTCAATAAAAATGTGATTTCTTACAAGCAATCATTGACAATAAAACAGATTTTGCAATTAAACCATTGCCAGTAATTTTAACTCACTAATTTTGCGCTCCTTTTTGAAACATAAGACTTTACACATTAAAAATAGATAGTCATGGCTTTCCTGCAAAAAGACAAAGTTTTCAGTAAGAACTGGTTGAAAAATTACACTTTCATCGTCATTGGCTCCTTCATTTTGGCAGCTGGTTTCGTGCTATTCATCACACCTTATAAAATAGTTCCGGGCGGAGTGTACGGAATATCAATTGTACTGCACTGGCTTCTTGGAACTCCGGTGGGTATGATGGCTCTCGCCTTCGATATTCCCTTAACACTGATTGGAATCAAGGTTCTGGGGCCGCGATTTGGATTCAAAACCGTAATTGGCTTTGTACTTACCGCTGTTTTTGTTGACACATTAACTTTATTTTACGGTAGTGAACCTTTGGTGGAAGGTGATGCTTTGCTTTCTTCCATTTTCGGTGGTTTGTTTCTGGGTGTTGGATTGGGTCTTATTTTCAAATCTAAAGCTACTTCTGGCGGGACCGATATTGTAGCGATGATGATTAGTAAAAAAACCCGTATGCCTGTTGGCCAGTTGATGATTTTGGTTGATTCGGCTATTGTTCTGGTGGGGCTGATTGTTTTTCAGGATTGGAAAATACCGCTTTACTCGCTGATTGTTATTTTCATTACCGGAAAAGTAATAGATACAATTTTAGAAGGAATGAATTACGACAAAGTGCTGTTTATTATTTCAGACAAATCAGACCAAATCAGGGACCGAATTGTGAACGATATGGACCGCGGTGGCACCTACCTGCAAGGCGAAGGGATGTATAAAAACGATAAGAAAACCATTATTTTCACGGTAGTAAACCGCCGGGAAATGACTATGCTTCAAGAATTTATACATGGAATTGATCCACGCGCTTTTGTAACAGTAATCAACTCAAACGAAATCTTAGGTGAAGGATTTAAATCGCTTCGCGAAAAAGTAGTGGACGAGTGAGAGAAATTTCGGATTGCGGAATTACGATATTTTGGCAATTCTAAATGAATATTCGAATAATGACTAATGACTAGTCGCTAATGACCTCTTTTCTTCAAATAAATCCGGAATTCTTCTTGTTCCCTCCCCTCGGGGGAGGGTTAGGGTGGGGTTTCCGAATTCCGCAATCTACTTAAACAACTTAATTACATCGTTTCCATTGGCCAGGATAAGCAAGCCGAAAAGGATAACCATTCCCACAATCTGCGCGTATTCCATAAATTTATCGCTGGGTTTTCTCCTCGCAATTATTTCGTAAAACAAGAACATAACGTGTCCGCCATCAAGCGCCGGAATGGGCAAAATATTCAGGATGGCAAGCATAATTGATAGAAATGCAGTCAGTCGCCAAAAACTTTCCCAGTGCCATTCGGCGGGGAAAATACTGCCAATAGTGATAAATCCACCCACACTTTCGTAAGCTTTTACTTCTGGTGAAAACAGCAATTTCAATTGTTTCAGGTAATCGCCAATTCCTTTCCATGTTTTGGTAAAACCGGCTGGAATAGCCTCAACAATTGTATAATTTGTTTTGTTAAGTTGGAAAAAATCGCTCATTTCGGCTTTTGGGTAAACTCCCAGCAGGCCGGTTGAATCAAGCAACATGGCTAATTGTAGTGTTTCGTTTCCACGCTTTACACCAATCAGAACTTCCTCATTCTTATGTTTAATAATTTCTTCCCTGAATTCAGTAAAATATTTTTGTGTTTCACCGTTAATGGAATAAATAGTGTCACCAACTTCCATTCCTGCCGCCTGGGCTGCCGAATTTTCACCAAATCTTCCGGCAATAAAAGGAATTCTTACTGAAATAAACAAAGGAGATTTATGCTTTACGAGTTTACTTAAACTTCCTTCCGGGAAAACAATTTCCGTAACTTCTCCATCCCGTAATACTTTGGCTGTCTTGGCTTCATTCAAAATCAAACTAACCGGAATTTTATTAAAATTATCAACTTCCTCCTGACCAATCAATAAAATTTTGTCGCCATTTCTGAAGCCCATTTCCTGTCCAAGGCTGTCCACACTAATACCGTATTTGTTGGCTTCGGAAGTGGGCAAATACTCTTCGCCATAAAAACTTAACAACCCGATGTAAATTACAATGGCCAGCACTACATTCATAAAAACACCACCAAGCATAATGATTAAGCGCTGGTAAGCTGGTTTTGAGCGGAATTCCCATGGTTGTGGCGGTAGTTTCATCGCTTCCTTATCCATCGATTCGTCAATCATCCCCGAAATTTTCACATAACCGCCGAGTGGCAGCCAACCCATTCCGTATTCAGTTCCTTTATAATTGAATTTAAAAATTGAAAACCAGGGGTTGAAGAAAAGGTAAAATTTCTCGACCCGGGTTTTAAAAAGTTTTGCTGCCGCGAAATGTCCAAATTCGTGAACTATTACTAAAATAGATAAGCTCAGAATAAGTTGTAAAATTTTGATTAATATGTCCATGTTCGATTTAAGTCTTTTTGTTTATTGTTTCTTGCGCCTTAAGCCTTGTCAATCTGTCCGTTTCCAAAATATCTGCTAAAACAGGATTTTTTATAAAAACCATTTCCTGCAAACACATTTCAACAAGTTGAGGGATTTCGATAAATTTGATTTGTTTGTTCAAAAAAGCCTGCACAGCTATCTCATTGGCTGCGTTCAGGATACAAGGCATATTGCCGCCCTTTTCGAGGGCTTCAAAAGCGAGTGCAAGATTACGAAATTTTTTTGTATCAGGCTTTTCAAAAGTTAAGCTCCCGGTTTCAAGCAAATCGAGCCGGGGAAGTTTGTTTTCGATTCGTGCAGGATAAGTAATCGCGTATTGAATAGGAATGCGCATATCGGGCTGGCTCAACTGTGCTTTTACTGAACCATCGGCAAAATAAACCAACGAATGAACGATGGATTGCGCGTGAATTACCACTTCAATTTGTTCAGGTTTCAAATTAAAAAGCCAACGGGCTTCAATTGCCTCCAGGCCTTTGTTCATCAGGCTTGCCGAATCAATGGTTATTTTATCACTCATCAACCAGTTTGGGTTGTTAAGTGCATTTTTTGGAGAAACATTTTCAATTTCTTTTTTTGAAAAACTTCTGAACGGCCCGCCTGAAGCGGTTAGCACAACTTTATCAACTGGATTATTCCCTTCGCCACTCAGGCATTGAAAGATTGCTGAAGCTTCCGAATCAACCGGTATGACTGGAGTATTGTTTGAAAGAGCAGCCTTTTTGACTAACTCACCGGCGGCAACCAGGCATTCTTTGTTTGCCAGCGCCAAAGGTTTTTTGTTTTCAAGCGCTGCCAAAGCCGGTTTCAATCCTGCAAAACCTGATATTGCCAATAAAACCAGGTCAATAGATTCCATTTCAAGTACCTGAGAAATCGCAGCTTCACCAGCAAACACCTTAATATATAAAGGGTCGAGTGCAGATTTTACTCTTTTATAATGCGTCTCATTTCCAATAACTACCGCATTTGGCTTGAATTCGATTGCTTGCTGAATAAGCAAATCGGCATTGTTCATTGCTGTCAATACTTCAACATCCAACAAGTTACTTTGTTCTTTTATAACTTCCAGTGTCTGCCTTCCAATTGAGCCTGTTGAGCCAAGTATGGCAATTCTTTTTTTCATTAAAAATTTAAATATTTTTCCAATTTCTACCTGCTAAACAAAATATAATCTTCCGCATTTATCGGTGTGCCATTGTACCAGAGTTCGAAGTGAAGGTGGGGGCCGGTGGAATATTCGCCGGACTGGCCTGAAATTGCGATGGGTTCGCCAACGTTGACATGGTCGCCGGGTTTTTTCAGTAAAACTGAGTTGTGTTTATACACGCTTATCAGGTTAAAAGGGTGTTGTATGGCAATTACGTAACCGGTTTCCAGTGTCCAGTCGGAAAAAATAACTGTTCCTTCCAAAGTTGACTTTATTGCCTGGTTATACTTTGTTGCAAGGTCGGTACCGTAATGCCGGTCTTTCAAGTTAAACTGCGCTGTAACAATTCCATTTACAGGAGGAAAAAAATTAAAGTTCCTGATTGAAACATTAGCGTATTTTTCACTAACCTGTGGCGCCTCACTGGCATACAGGTTGTACATGCTTTGGTTTTCGAACTCAGCCCTAAGCAAACTATCTTCGATGGATTTCTTCAGTTTTATTGTGTCATAGCGCAGGCTAACCGTGTCGTATTCCTGGCCGAGCGAATCATGTATTTTACCATCAAAAACGTCTTTTATATTTTGTAAATACTGGTCTTTCAGCCGAATATCATTTAGCAAAGAATCGGCAATCATATTCAGTTTGTACAATTCCTTGCGCTGGTCAACATCAGGGTAGCCGGGTAAATATTCCTTAATAGGTGTGTAAGCAATGATAAAAAAAGTGAGGATGATAAAAAAAATGGCCAGGCTTCCCATAGTCAGAATTACGTTCATCCTGTTGAGTTTGAAAGAAAACCGCTCTTCGAAAGTTTGGTCGTTAAATAAAACAAGCCTGTATTTAAAGCGCAATTTATTATACCACTTTTCCTGGCTCTTTCTTTTCTTTGCCATTATTTTTTTTATTAATCGGCAAAGGTAATAAATGTCTTGCCCTGATTTTCAATTACCAGGCACTTCAAATACTTTTTACGCTATGATTTTCATATTTTTAACAAATCTTCCATGCCCTTTTTTTTCGGGTAAATTAGCCATAAACTCAATTTTCCCGGTAGGTTAACTTATTGTATTTCCAATTATTTTAACTTATTTGTCTGTTTTTAACCCAAGTCTGATTATTTTTGCGTTCCTTTTTAAAATATTTTTCTTTAAAATCAGTTATTAAGAAAAAATTCGCTTGATAAACAAAAAGTTAAATAGCTTCCTGCTCGTTGTTTCCGCTTTGCTTTTTCTTTTAAGCATTTCAGCTTGTTCTACCAAAAAAAATACCTGGTCGCGGCGAGCTTACCACAATGTTGTATGCCATTACAATGTTTATTGGAATGGTGGAATGAGCATGAAGGAAGGCCAAAAACAACTGCAAAATGATGTTGAAGATAACTACAACGAAGTTTTGCGGGTGTACAATTATGGATTGAAAAAAGATGCAGCAAAGCTGAACCCGAAAATGGACAGAACAATCAAAAAAGCGTCTATCGGGATTCAAAAAAATTCGATGTATTTTGGAGGAAGGGAATACATTAAGTGGGTTAGGAAAAGTTACCTGATGATGGGCCAGGCTCATTTTTACAAGCAAGATTACACGAGTGCCCGCCGCGTTTTTGATTATGTTTCCAAAGAATATGAAGATTACCCAATCAGGTTTGAAGGATATTTGTGGCTTGCCAAAACCTATATTCAAACCCAGCGTTTTCAAAAGGCTGAAGCAACATTAAATTTTTTGCAAAGCAGAATTGAGGAAAGTGATTTTCCGGCTTCGGTAAAGAAAGAAATGGTGCTGGTGTATGCAGATTTTTATATAGCACAAAATAATTATTACGCCGCCTACCCTTACCTTGAGAGAGCCTTGGAAATGGGAAACAAGCGCGATTTGGTTACCCGAACCCAATTTATTTTGGCCCAAATTAACCAGGAAGAAGGAGATTTACAGGCAGCTTCGGAATACTATAAAAAAGTGATCAATCGCAACCCCAATTACAAAATGGACTTTCAGGCCAGAATTAACCTGGCAAAAAGTTACGACGAAGGCACTGGTGATAGTAAACATATTAATAAGGTGTTGAAAAAAATGGTTAAAGATTACCGGAACAAGGAATTTCTTGACCAGATTTATTACGCGCTGGCCGAAATTGCATTTAAAGATGACAACAAA
>DATCTB010000564.1:0-6231 GCA_036568185.1 Bacteroidales bacterium
CCAACAGGTTTTCGTCGGCAACCCTGATAAACGCTTTAAAATTGCCTTCGCTGTCGGGTGCACGGTGCGGATAATCAGGGCTGAAAGGGATGTTTATTTCCAGCACCTTTTTTCCCTCAAGCACCCATTCTTTGGAAGTAAAATGAACTTCGGGCTGGCAAAAGCGGTGGGCAGCATTTTGAATCATGTAAAATTCCTCTTCTGACCTGACGCCAGCTATGGAGCCATTGTCTTTCACGCCAACAAGGAGTTTTCCTCCTTCGGTATTGGCAAACGCAACCAGCGAACGGGCAATTTTAGCTGCATCAGAAATTTCAAATTTGAAGTCCAGGTGCAGGCTTTCGCCTTGCGAAATCAACTCTTTTATTGGATGTATTTTTGTTTTCAACTTGGTTAAATAACAATTTTTTCATAAAAAAGGTTGCAAAAAGAGTTAAATTCTCTTGCAACCTAAATACTTAAGAGGGAAATTCACTTTTAAATAAAAACAAAATTTTCCTTTGCCATAGTTTTTTCGCAATAATGGCAAGCCAGTTTCATTTGTTTGTTGTGGTCTTCGGTAACATTAAAACGTGTTGGGACTACCTGGTTGTTGGTAACGCATTTCGGGTTGAAGCATTTGACGATATTTTCAACGATTTCAGGAAAATGCACGGTTTCTTTTTTAACCACTTCGTAGTCTTTTATTTCAATCATAGTCGCCATAGGCGCAACCAAGGCTATTTTACTGATTTCCTGGTTTTCAAAAAATTTGTCACTGATTTTGATAATTCCCTTTTTGCCATATTTTTGGCTGTCCAGATTGGTGCCAAAATATACCTGGTTTTTGCTGTCGTTCAGGTTCAGAATTTTAAATACCTGAAATACTTTGTCCGACGGGATGTGGTCTATCACCGTGCCATTGCGGATGGCTGAAACTTTGAGTTCTGTTCTTTTATTTTCCATATTTTGAGAATTTACGAATTACGGTTTACGAATTACGATAGCTTTTTTAAGATTTCCGGATTACGTTTTACGAATTACGTTTGTTGAAGAATTGGTTTTTAAGTTTTTACGGGTGGTAAGAATTGATTTAACTATAATTGCGAGTAAGATATTTCCTTCATTATATATTTTTTCCCATTCTTTATTTGAATTGAAAGTTAAATCTTTTATGATTTCTATAAAAAATAAAGATTCATCCAACTCTTCTTCAACGATTTTCAATTTATTGATAAAATCTTTTGATGACTTAGCTCGGCACGCAGCACGATAATTTGCTCCAACTGAGCTTGAACAACGAATCAATTGATGCTTATAGTCGTTAAATTTACCTTCTAACAATTGCGAATTAGTAAAAACGTCAATTGCAAATTTTTTGGTTTTATTTTTTAATTCTTCTTTCATAGTATTCAATGCAAAACTCGTCAAACTTCGTTCAAACGTAATTCGTCAATCGTCAATCGTAATCTTTCATTATTCTTTCAATCGTCAACCGTAATTCGTCAACCGTCAATCGAAATCTGTCATTTTTCTTTCAATCGTCAACCGTAAATCGTAATCCGTAAGTTAATTTCATTTCAATCCTAATATCGCTGCCAACAAAGCCTGCCTTACATAAACTCCATTTTTCGCCTGTTGAAAATAGTATGCTTTTGGGTTGCTGTCAACATCAAGCGTAATTTCGTTTACACGTGGCAGTGGGTGCAAAACTTTCATTGTTTTTTTAGAACCGCTAAGCATTGAATTTTCAAGGATATACGCGTTTTTTACTTTTTCATATTCCATTGGGTCGGGGAAGCGTTCGCCCTGGATACGGGTCATATAAAGAATATCCGCCTTGGGCATTACCTCCATCATGTCAGTATATTGGAAATAATTCAGGTTTGCTTTTTTCACCCAGGATTTCACTGCGCTTGGCATTTTCAATGATTCTGGAGAAACAAAATGAAAAGTAGCGTTGAATAAGGAAAGAGCCTGAACCAGTGAGTGGACTGTACGCCCATATTTCAAGTCGCCAACCATGGCAATGTCAATGTTTTCAAGTTTTCCCTGAGTTTTGCGGATAGAATACAAATCGAGTAAACACTGAGTTGGGTGCTGGTTTGCCCCATCACCGGCATTAATAATTGGCACAGGTGAAACTTCGCTGGCATAGCGCGCACTTCCATCTATTGGGTTACGCATGATAATCAAATCAGAGTAACTGCTGACCATTAAAATAGTATCTTTCAACGATTCTCCTTTTGTTACACTTGTAGCATCAGGGCTTGAAAATCCAATAACTTTCCCGCCAAGATATTGAATAGCGCTTTCAAAACTCAGCCTGGTACGTGTGGATGGTTCGAAAAACAGCGAAGCAATTACGTGGTTTGACAGGATATTCTGTCGTTGGTTTTTTTCAAATTCTTCAGCAATATCAAGTATTCTGAGAATATCTTCCTTGCTGTAATCGGTGATGGAAATCAGGCTTCTTCCTTTTAAATTACTCATAAATGATAGTTTAATTTTAAGTCAAAAAAAAGACGGCTAAAGCCGTCTTCACTAAAAAAATATTTTCGAATTGGTTTTTCCAACTAAATCAACCTTGGGTTTAACTGCAAAATTCGTATTCATGTCAACTGGCAAAATTAACACAAATGGTTTGCTTTGGTTTTGAATTTTATTGACAAATTAGGGTAGTTGTTAACAGGGCTTATATATAT
The DNA here is from genome assembly GCA_036568185.1 of Bacteroidales bacterium. GTDB lineage: Bacteria > Bacteroidota > Bacteroidia > Bacteroidales > F082 > DATCTB01. The sequence continues at coordinate 2,685 of DATCTB010000564.1, forward strand.
TTAAAAATAAGAAAAAAGATTTCACTACTAGTAGGTTATTGTAACCAGCCCATTTTCAGGAATGGCGCGGTAAATAGACCTTGCTTCAGAAAAAGGTATTTCTACAAAAATATAAGGCACATAGTCTTCGTTTGAAAACCCAAATAAAGAGCCGGTAGTTTGTTTAAAGCCATCCCATTTTCTGCTCATAAAGGAGGGTGTTTTTCTTGCCCAGCTTGGGAGTGAGTCGTTTGATTGTGAAATTTCGATACGTAAATCTTTATCCAGCAAAAGTGAATAAGTAATGTATTCAGGTATTGTATCTACAACTTTTTTACTCATATGCTCTGCTTCAATTGTATCGCGCGGAGCTTGTGTAATTGTAATAGGTGTTTTCGGAATACTTGCTTCGTAACTGATAGTGCGGAAAGGACTACTCAGCCAATTAATTTTCGCCATAGCATTGGTTTTATCAAGAAAGCGGCTTTTTTTAATCTTAAGCAGTTTTGATTTGTGAACGACTACGCCTTGTATTTCAAGGCATAAAGTGCTGTCAAGCAAGTTCAGTGTTAAACCAATTGAATCTGTTTCCGCCATAGCTAATCTTGCCTGAAGAAATGCTTCTTCCTGCATTAATTGTAAAATTTCGGGTTCGGAAATAGCTGTCGATGAACCGTATTTTTGGTTAAACCTTGAAATTTCGGCTACAGGTTCCATGTTGACAATAACAAGTACAACCAGGAATACAATAAAAGTTGAAATCAATAAAATCAATGATTGGCGGTTTAGCCAATTACATTTTACGCTTTTACTGTTTTCGTTAATTTCGTTATTGGGACCTGATTTGAATAAGTTTTTACTCATTTCCTTTTAAAATTTAGTACATGAAAACTTTTGAACCGATTGCAAGATTTTTATAAACTACTTCGAGGTCGTCATCGCCGAGCCTGACACAACCATGTGTAACCGGCATGCCCAGGAAGCGCTGGTATATTGTTCCGTGAATCATATACCCATCGCCGAGCACAAGTGCATAATCGCCTAAAACACCATATTCATAACGTTCAGGAGATTTATAAGATGGTATTGGAAGCCCGTCTTCAACAAATGCCCAGTCAGGTTTTGTCCAAACAGGATCAGTTACTTTATTTCGAACTTTGAAAACGCCTTTCGGAGTATGAAAAACCCATTTTTTTGTGCTGTCACGCACCAGTTCAACATTTTTTCCGGTTGAACAAATGCCCTTCCTGATTATTCCGTTTTTGCCCACCAATTCAAAAGTGTTGGTTGTGGTGTTAATAATAATATAATTTGATTTTGGAATATTATCATTTAACTTTTTTTGAAGTTCAGCGACTTTTTTTGAAAGTTGTTTTACTTCAGCACTTTCATTTTCTTCGCTATCAATTACAATTTCAGAGTTTGTGTTGCCCGGGAAAAAAGAAACAAACAGCTCATTCATTCCAGGAGAAAACAAAAAAATGAGTAGAAGAAGAAAGGTTATTGCTGCAGCAATTTTTATCAAAAGTATTTTCATAATTCATTCATTTAAAGTCCATATTTTATTACAAACCTGAAAGTATTTCATTTAAGGAAGTTAAAGAGCCTACAATATTTACTGGCATGCCAACGTAAGAAATTGAATATATTTTATCCATGTCGCTGTTGGTAAGCGCAACGCAGCCATTTGTCCAGTCGAAACCTTTACCGCCATCTCCATGAATTTCGATCAATCCACCACTTTTAGCATGTTTCGACAAGATACCTTTTTTTTGTGAATTTTTTAAATCTTCAACATCCTGTTCGTTGGGGTAATTAATCAGCAACGCCTTGTAATACCTTGTGTGAACGCCACTTTTCTTTTTCGTTACTTTATACATTCCTTCGGGTGTTCTGTCGTCGCCTGATTGCCTTTTAGGGCCTACCCAATTTGGGCCGAGTTCAACAGAATAGGTGCTATAAAGCTTTCCATTTTTATAGACATAACATTTTCTGTTGTATTTATCAACCAGGCAAGCATAAGCTCCGTTTGCTTTCGACCAGCTTATTGTTTTGTCTTTTAAAGCAATCCAGTTATTGTAATTTCTAAAATCATTTTTCAGAATCGAAATGGCTGATTTAACCGATTCATCTATTAAGTTTTTAGCCCTGGCAAGTTTCGTTTTACAATTTAATAAATCACTCTTCTGATAATCTAATTCAGCCTCCGAAAGCATCATACCTCCTCTGGTAAAATTCTTTTTTAAATCATTATTAAAAGGAAAAGAAGTGAATAAGAACTGAGATTTTTTAACTTTTTTCCTTAGTTCTGTAAGCTCGGAAGAAAGTGTTTCACTTAAGTTTGCTTCGTGTGCAATGGCCTCCTTAATAGCTTCTCTTGCGGCTTTTTCAGACAAATCTGCAAAGTTTTTTGTTCTCGAAAAATCACGTTGAAAAAACCACTCTTCGTTTTGTGTTCTCCAATTCGAGATGGCTAAATCGTAATACTCTTCTGCTTGTTTAACTAACTCGGGCGAATATTTTTCGGCATGTATACTTCCGGCTTCAACCAACGCCTTTTTTGCATTCTCCATTTCCTGAATCGGCGGTTCTTCAGCAAGGATAAATAGTTGTGCAATGAAAATAACAATAGCTATGAATACTAATATTGAAAAGATTCTTTTAAATATCCCCTTTCCTTTACGTTTCTTCTTTTCCTGATGTTTAAAAGTATTCCGGCGCACTGTTTTTATCGTTTATGATTTTCTTTAATGAAAAAAGAGTTGGTTGTCTTTTCAACAATCCAACTCTTTTAAATTTAAACTTTCCTGGATATTACCTCTTCGTGGTTTTGGCAATAGCTTCAACAAGTTCAGTATTCAATTCAACTGATTTGGTTTTTGCAGCGTTGATTTTATTCAAAGCATCCATATATTTTCCGGCGTCGAACAATGATTGGGCTTCAGCTGCTGAGATTTCCACAACACTGATATCACCTTTAATTTGCTCGAGAGCTTCGCGTCCGCCTTTGCCTTTTGGTGCTTTTTCAACTAACGCTTTGTTATCAACAATCATTTGTTGTACTTCAGCGAAAGCAGTTTGGTACTCATTTTTAATCTCTTCAATTTTTGCTTCAGTGTTTGCTTTAACTGTTGTAGCCATAGAAGTCAGGTTGCTAAGTTTTGTCCTGACACCATCAAAATTTTTCATCCATTTTGAATTCTGTACTTCAATGTCAGCCATTACAACTCTCATTGAGTCTTCAAGCGCTGCGAATTGAGTGGGTAGATAAACGTCAGCTTCAGCCATTTTGGCTTCATTGATAGCCACGTTTGCGTTGTCTAATTCAACTTGCGGTACTTTGTCGCAACTTGACAGAAACAATGCCAATCCTAAAACAGGAACAGCGATAAGTGATTTCATTTTCATAATAGGAACCTCCAATTTTTAATTTAAGTTAAATGAATAATTTGGTATTTACTGTTTAAAATTTAATTTCAATTTGTTATTTAGACGGAGTTTTAATGTAAAGTCACATCTTTTTTATTAAAAAAACAAAATTATTCATTTTTTTCCATATAAGTGATTA
>DATCTB010000565.1:0-10857 GCA_036568185.1 Bacteroidales bacterium
TCTTTTTTGAATTTGTTTTCCAAGGAATTAATTTTTTGCCAAATGTATATAAAGAAGAATTTAAAAAAGCCTGCTCTCGAAAAAGAACAGGCTTTAAGCGTTCTAAGAAATAAATAAATTTATTTATTACACGGGAACATATAAGCTACAGAAAGCGCAATATTCCGGTTTTTATAAGGTTTATAATCATCAGGTTGGTCATTGTCCGGAAATTTATTGCAATCTAAAAAACCAAGGCCAAAACGCAGGTCAAGAGCAATAAAGCCTTTCCCGAGTTCACGCTGGGCGCCAACACCGAAATTCATTCCAACATCACAACGGCGGTAATATTCCGTGTCGATATACCATGTATCTTCAGCAGGATCATCGGGATATTCATTTACAAACCTGATTTTTCCTTTTTCTTCCCAGTCGATTTCTTCAATTTGGTCTTTATACCTTCCTGCAAGTGAAAAATTAAAGTAGGGTCCTATTTCACCATAAAACTGAATGTTATCTCCAATCGTATATTTCACCATAATTGGAAGCTGAACATTGCTGTAAATTTCTTTCCACTGACCTTCGTTTGCTGCCAATGAACGAGATTCTTCATCATAATAATTGTAATTAAATTTTCCACCTGAAGTAATGTGGTTAATTTCCCCAACAAGTGATAGATGGTCGTCAAGGCTGTAGGTTACAACCCCGCCAATTATTCGACCGACAATCCATCCGTGATCCGTTTCACCCCAATAGCCTTCGCCGGATAATGTTGAAAAATTCATACCCAGGCGGGGACCAAATTGCCATTGAGCCATAAGGAATGATGAAAGAAAAAATGCAACTGCTAATAATGTAAATCTTTTCATAGTAATAGTTTTAAGTAGTTAATTATGACAAATTTAAAAATCTTTCTGAATCATATCTATATTTCATCGATGTATTTTTCATGAAAATGTAATTCTGTTGAAAATTATTGTTAGAAATTCATTCCAATTGTAAAACTAAATGCAGGCAATGGGCTTTTGTCGTTGCCAGGGTCGTTGGCATTTCCTAAATATTCACCTGCGTAGTCCACATTTTCAAGTTTGGGAGACATTGTGTTGAATTCGAATCCAATCATCAACAGGCTGTAGCGTACATTAAAGCCGGTCGAAACGCCGACAGTGCCTACTTTTCCGTACCCTTCACTATCATCGGAGTCGTTGTTCATAACAATAACTGTTGCAGTTACCCAACTAAAGTCGGCTTTTACAAATACATCAATTGCCATTTTTTTTGCAGGAACAAAAGTGAATGAAGGCCCTACTTTCGAGTTAAAACTTAAAGTTCCAATGTCAATTTGTTCCAAATTTTGTTTGTTGGAAAAGCGGTACCAGTAAATGGTCATATAATCAACATCAATACCAAGAACCATTTTGTCGTTGTTGAAAACCTTATTCAACATATAAATAGTTCCCACTTCGCCCATAAATCCGCTTCTTTTAAAACCATCAGGCCAATCATCTTTTTCGAACCCAAACTGGCTCCAGCACGGAAGAGAATAGCCAAGCCTGAAATAAAATTTATTATCAAAATCTGACTGTGAGAAAAGCGAACTTGATATGAGCAATGTCAGGCAAATAAAAATTATCTTTTTCATGGTAGTATTGTTTTTGTTATAGTACCAACAAATTTAAGTCAAGAAATCTCAAAAACCAAGTAAAGTTATCAAAATCAACGCCTTATTATATGTTTTTTTATTCTGCAGAATGTTCTGCTGATTGAAGAATACATACTTATCTTTGCCGCGTTTATGAAAACCACTGTTACTTATTCGCGTATTTGGACTGTTGCCTACCCCATTATTTTAGGAAGTGTAGCTCAAAACCTGGTCAATTTCACCGATACGGCATTTCTAGGCCGGGTAGGTGAAATAGCATTAGGTGCTGGTGCTTTGGGAGGTATTTTTTACCTGGCTGTAATTATGCTGGGCATGGGTTTTTCAGTAGGGTCGCAAATTATTATTGCCCGGCGGCTTGGTGAAGGAAAATTAAAAGAAATTGGCCCAGTGGTTAACCATACTGTACTGTTTTTATTAGGAATGGCTGTGTTCGCCTTTTTTATATTGCATTTTGGTTCAGTTGTCATTTTAAAAAATTTTATACAATCGGTTGCTGTTTACGACGGTACTATTCTTTTTTTGCAATACCGGGCACCTGGAATTTTCTTCGCTTTTTTAAATTATGCCTACCAGTCTTTTTACGTTGGGCTAACTAAAACCAAGGTAGTTACTTATACAACGCTGGTGCTAGCCGGGGCCAATATAGTATTCGATTATCTGCTGATTTTCGGAAACTTTGGTTTTCCCGAAATGGGCATTGCAGGTGCCGCACTGGCATCGGTAATCGCTGAAGCTTTCGCGCTCGCTTTTTATTTTACTTATACCCACGCTACCATTTCTTTTAAAAAGTATAATTTATTCAGGTTTAAAATTGTGTCGGTGCATAGAATGATTAACATTTTGAAAATTTCTTTTCCCATGATGTTGCAGTCGTTCCTTTCATTGTCGGTATGGTTTATGTTTTTCCTTTTTGTTGAAAAACTTGGCGAAACTTCACTTGCAGTTTCCAACATTATCAGGAGTATTTTTGTAGTTCTGCTGATACCCATTTGGGGTTTTGCTACCGCAACAAATACGCTGGTTAGCTACTTAATCGGACTTAAACGCCAGGATGAAGTTCTGTCGCTGATTTTCAAAATCATAAACCTTTGCTTTGCAGGGGTTCTTGTGTTTGTAGGTGTCATCCTTGTTTTCCGAAAGGCAGTTTTTCAAATTTATACCAACGACCCGAATTTAATAGAAATCGGAACCCCCATTTTGTTTGTGGTAGCTGTCGCGGCTATTATGTTTTCGTTTGGGTTCATATTTTTTAATTCAGTTTCAGGAACAGGAAAAACGAATGTTTCGCTGGCTATTGAAATCGCAGTGCTTTCTATTTACCTGGTTTTCACCTATTCTATCATTACATTTTTCAATGCCGATGTAGCAGTGGCCTGGACAGCCGAAATACTTTATGGCACTTTATTGGGATCTTTTTCATTTATTTACATGAAATCGAACAGGTGGAAAACTATTGTGCTTAAATAGGAATTGCTGAAAACAAGTTCATTTTCTTTACATTTGTGTAATTTCCATTAAATTTTTTTCCAAAATGAATAAATCAAATAAGCGTAGACGAATACTTATTATTTCGTTGTCAATCTTAGCCTTTTTAATATTGATAATTTTTGTTATTAATATGATTGTTGGAAATATTATTGAGAAAAAAATAAACAAAGCTATCGTTGATAAATACCAAAAACAATATCATGTAACAATTGATGATATTAGTGTAAATATTATTTCAGGAAATGTAACGCTGAAAAATTTAAAAATAAAGCCTGACACCGCGTTACTGGCAAGGTATGAAAGCGGCACATCAAGCATGTCTAGTATTATGGACATTGAGGTTCCACGCTTCAGGTTAGTTGGGCTGAGTTTAACTGACGCAATAACGAAAAGTATTATTGATATTAAAAAATTGGATTTCGTTGATGCCAAAATTAAATTCTATAGCGGGTTCAAGCCAGTTGATACCATTCCCGAAATAAAAGATTCGGTAGAAAAGAAATTCAATTTGGATTCCATTCAATTTTCAGGGATTGATGGCGTTTTTATTGAAAAAATTGCCGTTATCAACGCTGGATTCGAGATATATAATGTCAAGACTAATTCAAAAGTAATTGATGCAAATGAAATTGATGTAGAATTGGAGGGGATTAGCCTGGATAAACTGGAAGGCGAGGGCGATTACTTTAAGTTAGTGCTGGACGAACTAAAGTTTACCTTGATAGATGAAAAACTGAGCCTTCCGGGAGATTGGTATTACCTTACTTTCGGGAAGTTGATTTACGACAAATCAGCTTCATCTCTTATAATTCAAAACCTGAAGCTTTTTCCTCAATACAATGATTTGTATGAAATGGCTCAGAAGTTGGTTTACACTTCTGAAATTTTTAATATTAGCGCCGACGAAATTGAAGTGTTTAATTTCAATTTGAGGCAAATCATCAACGAAAAAAGTTTTTATGCCGATAGCGTTTCAGTTACAAAACTGGATTTGGATATTCTGAAAGACAAACGTTTTCCCTGGAATTTCGACAAGAGGCCACAATTGCCTAACCACCAGCTCAGGCTGATGACCTTTCCACTTTATATCGGGCAGGTTAATATAAAAAACAGCAGGTTGTATTATCATGAAATAGTACCCGACAGCGATGAGCAAATGGCGGTTTCGTTGGATGACCTGGATGTGAAAATCGGTTTTATAACTTCAGTGAAAGACAGCATTGCAACAGGAAAACCAATGACTATAAACCTGAAAAGCAATTTGATGAAAGTAGCTCCCTTGCGTGCCGATTTTATATTGCAGCTAAACAGCAAATATGATAATTTCTCTTTCTCGGGCCATCTTGGCAAAGCCGATCTGTCAATTTTTAACCCCGCCCTGAAACCCGCAGCAGGCATGATAATTCAAAACGGCGTTGTTGATATGGTTACCTTCTCGGCAACCGCTAACAACACGCTTTCAATTGGTAAAATGACGATGGTTTATTCGGGTTTGGTGGCAGAAGCACTCAAAAAAAATGAAAAGGATAAAGGAAAATTCATGAGTTTTCTGGCCAATACAGTTGTTCATTCTTCAAACCCAAATAAAAGAGAAAAACTGCGTATTGCGCAAATGGGCTTCGAGCGGGTTGAATACAAAGGCTTTGGAAATTTTGTATGGAAAACTTTGCAAACAGGAATAGTTAACACAGTTTTACCTACCGGGAAATCAGAAAAACAGGTGAAAGAAGTAGCCAAAACAGCTGAGAAACAAACAAGGCAGGAAAGGAAGGAAGAAAAGAAAAAGAAATAAATCAACTATTTTGTTGGTAAAATTCTACTGAAAATTATCTTTGCAGCCATGAATTCGCAAACACCCTACATACTTGATTCATCACCTGTTTCCTATGCAATTGGCAGCGGAGCGCTCGAATATTCTGAAAGGTTCCTGGAAAAATTTCCGCGTATCATTGTCCTGGTTGATGAAAACGTAGCAGTTCATTGTTTGCCGGTATTTCAGAAACGATTGCCGGCAGTTGTTATTAGCGGTATTATCAATATACAAGCCGGAGAGGAAAAAAAGAACCTTGAAGCTTCAAAATATATCTGGAGCGAGCTGACACGCATGAAAGTTGACCGCGATGCGCTGATTGTAAACCTGGGCGGTGGCGTTGTTTCAGATATTGGCGGGTTCACCGCTGCAACGTTTAAACGGGGTTTGCAGTTTATCAATTACCCAACTACCTTGCTTGGAATGATTGATGCTGCCATTGGCGGAAAAACAGGTATTGATTTTGGCAAATACAAGAACCAGGTTGGTTTATTTGTTGACCCCAAAAGCGTTGTGATAGATCCTATATTTTTAAAAACACTTGACGATAAGCAACTGCAATCAGGCTTTGCTGAATTATTGAAATACGCCCTGATTACCGACCTCGACTTGTGGGAAATGCTGAAAGGCATTAAATACAATCAAATTACCGAATGGAATAAGATTATTGTTAAAGCTGCCCGCGATAAAATTGATATTGTCAAGCACGATGCTTTTGAAAAAGGAATCAGGAGAAACCTCAATTTCGGCCATACCATCGGCCATGCTTTCGAAAGTTTCTTCCTTATGAAGGATCGTCCGGTTACACATGGCCTGGCCATTGCAGCCGGAATGTATTGCGAAACTTATATTTCTTCTAAAAAACATGGTTTTGGCTGTGATGTCGTAAATGAAATCGTTTCAATGATTAATTTGAATTTCCACCACCTCGATATAAGCCATGAACAAATACCTGAACTTTTTGAAATTATGATGCAGGACAAAAAAGTGAGGGGCGGTAAACTCCAGTTCAGCCTGCTGAAACGATTGGGTAAAACCGTTCACAACTGCGAAGTAGATGATGAATTGGTAAAAGAAAGCCTATATTTTTACATTGAAAAGAGGGCATGCAGTGAGAATGATTGAGCAAGGTAGAATGTAAAAAGTAGCGGGTTTTCCTGTTAATTAAAAAGTCAATTTCTTTTTCCTGAACTTCCTGCTAAGGTCTTTGTAATTTTTAACTTTGCGTAAAATTCAGTTATGGAAGTTGATTTGTTTATCCCGTGTTTTATCGATCAGTTTTATCCCGAAACAGGTTTTAACATGGTCAAGGTATTGGAAAAAGCAGGCGTAAAAGTTCATTATAATACCAAACAAACTTGCTGCGGGCAAATGGCTTTCAATAGTGGTTTTTGGGACGAAGCCAAAAAACTCGGCGAGAAATTTATCGAGGACTTTAATACCAGCCGCCCCATTGTTGGACCTTCGGCTTCCTGCATAGGTTTTGTAAAAAATTATTACCACGAATTATTCTACAACACCGCTTATCACAACGAATACAAGGCATTGCAGAAAAACATTTTTGAAATAACAGATTTCCTGGTCAATGTAGTGAAAGTAACCGATTTTGGCTCAGTTTTCGAACACAAAGTAACCTTCCACGATTCATGCGCCGCCCTGCGGGAATACAAATTGAAAGACGAACCCCGAACTTTACTCAGAAAAGTAAAAGGTTTGCAATTGCTCGAAATGGCTGACACACACACCTGCTGTGGTTTTGGAGGAACTTTTTCAGTAAAGTTCGAGCCTATTTCTACTGCCATGGCCGAGCAGAAAGTACATAGTGCCCTTGAAACCGGTGCCGAATACATCGTTTCAACCGACTCATCTTGCCTGATGCAGCAAAATGCTTACATTAAGAAACACAACCTTCCGCTTAAAGTGGCACATGTGGTTGATGTACTGGCAACTGGGCTTTAATTATAGTTTTTGTTGTTATTTCATGTTAATTGTTTTATTTTTACAATGATTTAAGAATATGCTATGGATACTAATTCAGCTATTTTCCGGACTAATTTTACCAGGTTTTTGGCTTATTTTTAAGTTACAATTTGATTTTTCAATAAATAGATCACTTCAATAAAAAAAATTTTTTATGAAAAAAATTCTACTTTTCTTAATTCTGCTTTCTGGATTGAACCTGTTGGCTCAGGAAAAAACAGTTTCCGGGATAGTTAAAGCCGAAGAAGGCTACTCGCTTCCTGGAGTAAATGTTGTGATAAAAGGAACTTCCACGGGTACTGTTACCGACCAGGATGGCTTTTATTCCATTCAGGCAAGCAGCAATGACATTTTGCAATTTTCTTATATAGGAATGCAAACTGTTGAAGTTACTGTTGGTAACCAAACTTCTGTAAATGTTTCGCTTAATGAAGATGTTGCAACATTGCAGGATGTTGTGGTTATCGGGTACGGAACTGTAAAAAAGCAAGACCTGACAGGGTCTGTTTCGCAGGTTAAAGCTGAAGAAATAGCTGCAACTGCCTCTATTTCACCGGCATTGGCTCTGCAAGGTAAATCTGCGGGTGTGCAGGTTGTGAACAACGGCCTTCCCGGAAGTACGCCTGAAGTCATAATCAGGGGTATCAGCTCAATTCAGTCTGGAACCCAACCATTGTACGTTGTTGATGGAATCATTACAAACGACATCCGAAACCTGAGCAATGACGACATTGAATCAATCGACATTCTGAAAGATGCTTCTTCGCAGGCAATATACGGGGCAAGGGCTTCAAGCGGTGTGGTGATGATTACTACAAAGAGCGGTACTAAAGGCAAAATGAAATTAAATTATTCGGGTTTTTATGGACTAAATGTTATTGCCCGAAGAGTGGACATGGCCACTTCACAGTTTTATGAAGAATACACCAACGAAGCACTATTGCGTGAAAACAAACCGCCGGCATTTACAGGCGATACTTACCCGGTGAATACCGTTTGGCTTGATGAGGTAACGCAAATGGGCCAAATGATTCAGCAGTCTGTTTCCATGTCGGGAGGAACTGATGAAATTACTTATCTGGCAAGCTTTAGTTATAACGGCGAAAAAGGAGTTACCCAGGACAATAAATTTGACAGGTACACTTTCAGGTTGAACAATGACTATAAGATTGCTAAATGGCTGACCATGGGGAATATACTCAGCCTGTCAACTTATAAAGCTGACAACCCGAATACCGGTGTGTATAATACAGCCTATCGCCAGGCACCAAATATGCCTGTGTATGATTCAACCGGGAATTGGGCAAATTCTATCTATATCAACAATGTTGGAAATCCTGTCGCTACTTTAGCCTATTGGAATAACCAGAGCAAAGGATATAAAATCCAGGCAAGTTTCTGGGCTGATGCTGATATTTATAAAGAACTGACCTTTAAATCGAGCTTTGGACTGGATGTTGGAAATGACGATTTCCTTAACTATACACCTGTTTATAATGCTTCAGCTTCTCAGCAAAATTTAATCAGTAACCTCACCAAAACCAATAATGAATACTACCATTATACCTGGGACAATATGTTTAACTATAATAAGTCATTTAGCGGTAAACACAACCTGGATGCGACCGCAGGTGTAACGATGGAGGAAATGAAATCAACTTACCTTACAGGATACAGGCAGGATGTTCCGCCACAGGAAAACTACTGGTACTTGAATTTAGGTGATGCAGCTACTGCAACCAATGGAAATGGCGGCGATAAATGGAGAAGGTTTAGCGTTGTTGCCAGGGCATCGTATAATTATTTGGGAAAATATTTCCTGACCGCCACTATCCGTTATGAAGGTTCTTCAAGGTTTTCAGAAGAATACCGCTGGGGAACTTTCCCTGCGTTTGGAGCTGCCTGGCGTATTTCGGACGAAAACTTCATGAAGGATTCAAAAGTAATCAGTAACCTGAAATTGCGTGCAAGTTGGGGTATAGTTGGTAATGACAATATTCCTACCAACGCCTTTTTATATACCATAACTACCGGAATTTCATATCCTTTCGATGAATTAATTCAAAATGGCTCAACAATTACTGACGTGAAAGATCCCAACCTTACCTGGGAATCATCAAGAGGGCTCGATATTGGCCTTGATTACGGTTTTCTGAAAGATAAACTTTATGGTGAAATTGATTATTACAATAAAGTAACAAACGACCTCCTTTACCCGGCACCACTTCCGGCCATACTTGGTTCAACGAGTTATATCACCAATATTGCTGAATTGAGAAACCAGGGAATTGAATTTACCATTAACTGGAGAGATAAAATTAAAAAAAGTATTGGTTATAATATAGGTGCCAATTTCACCTATAACGATAATGAAATTACCAACCTGGCGAATGGCCTTCCTATTGATGGTGGCAGCCTCGGAAACGGACAAACCACAACCCGAACTGCTGTTGGCCAGCCTGTTGGAAGTTTCTGGGTTTACGAAACAGATGGATTGTATCAAACCGAAGAAGAAATAAATGCCACACCTCATTTGCCGGGAACCAAAATTGGAGATTTCAAATACAAAGACAATAATGGTGATGGCTTGCTCGATGACGAGGATAGGATTTATGTTGGTTCATACCAGCCTGTTTTTTATTATGGAATCAATTTTTCAATGAATATTAAGCAATGGGATATTATGATCAATGGCTTCGGAAATGTTGGAAACAAAGTGTATAACGGTAAAAAAGCCCAGCGCTGGGGTGGCGAGAATATTGAAGCTGCCCTTGTTGACAGGTGGACTGTTGAAAATACCGATACTGACATACCGCGCGCATCGAATGCTGTGCCGATTGCTTCTGATTATTATGTTGAATCTGGAAATTTTTTCAGGTTTAATAATATTACCGTTGGATATACCATACCCTTAAAATCGAATGTAATCAGCGAATTAAGGGTTTACGTGAGCGCTCAAAATCCATACACCATCCAGTCGTTTAGTGGTTACAATCCTGAACTTCCTGGCGGTGTAATGGACTCAGGAATCGAAATGAACCCTATTCCAACTACAGGTAAATATATTTTTGGTGTAAACTTGAACTTCTAAAAACATGATTATGAAAAGATATTATATAAAACTAGTCGCCATAGTAGTCAGCTTAGTAATGCTGGCCGGATGTGCAAATGAATTTCTTGATGTAAAACCTGAAGGCCAGATAACCCCCGAAGGTTATTATTCAACTCCCGAACGAGCCAGGGAATTGGTTAATTCTATATATAACAATATGCTGCAATGGGATGAACATACTTTTTCGTGGATAGGAATTTCCAGTATTTCATCTGATGATGCTGAAAAAGGAAGCTCAGCCGGTGATACAGGAGCAGACAAAGACAAACTCGACAATTTTACTGAAGGTGCATCGGATATTTCAGTGAAAGAAATATGGGTTGCAAACTACAGGGGCATTACGCGTGCTAACCTGGCTTTGAGCGTTTTGCCTGCAATTGCTATTGATAAGTCATTGAAAAACAGGTTGATTGGAGAAGCTCGTTTCTTGCGTGCCTATTATTACTGGAACCTGGTGCGGACTTATGGAGGTGTTCCATTAATCAACTCCGTTATTGACCCAACAGATGAGGCAGCAGTGAATAAGGCAATGGTGCGTGCTTCTGTTTCAGATATTTATAATCAAATTATTAGCGACCTGCAATACGGTGTTGACAGCCTCTGGAGCAGAAGTCAATACGAATCTTCAGAAATGGGCCGGGCAACAAGTGGTGCTGCAATGGGCTTGCTTGCGAAAGTTTATATGTACCAAAAAAACTGGCAAGCATGCTTCGATATGGCGCAAAATGTGATTAATTCAGGCGAATATGCCCTGGTTCCGGATTATTCAACTATTTGGAGGGAAGTAGGTGAAAACAGCAGCGAATCGTTGTTTGAAGTACAGGC
>DATCTB010000566.1:0-4412 GCA_036568185.1 Bacteroidales bacterium
TCTGAACCCTTATATCGAATTTGAACGTAACAGTCTGAACAGGAGGCAATTTGCATCAAAAGGGAGTTATTTTCTTCTGGCAGCAAATTATTATACTGGCAATGAACACACAACGCCCGGTTCTACAAATCCAAGCCCTGAAGAAATAGAAATTGACCGCGAATTTTTTGTGCTTACTGCCCGATATCAGCATTACCTGAATGTGTTCAGGCCTTTTACACTGGGCCTTTCGGCAGATTTTGTGTATTCAAACAAGCCACTTTTCAGCAATTATTTATCCAGTTTGCTAATGGCTTCTGTTTATCAGCCTATCCAGTTAATGCAAAGTACGTTCGTTGAAAACTATCGGGCTGATTCGTACGGGGCAATCGGTGCACAGGGTGTTTTCAATATTTTCAATAATTTCGACGTAAGGCTTGAAGCTTATTATTTTGTACCCTATGAAAAAATACTTTACAATACTGATAATGAGGTAAATGTTGAGTTTTCTGCGCCATTTTCTTACCAATATGCAGTTGGTTCAGGCCAGTTTATTTATCATACACCAATCGGTCCAATCAGCGCCTCGATAAACTATTTTGACCAGCCCAGCGGAAAGTTTTTGTTCCTGTTCAACATCGGTTTCCTTATTTTCAACGAATCGAGATATTACCGATAATTGAATGAAACCAGAAATACATGCTTTTTTACTAGTTTTCAGTAACAACAGTCTGTAAACTAACCGAAGAATTACTATTTTTGCACTCCTGTTATAAAAAATGAAACCTACGACCAGGCTATTGATATTTAGCCAGGATGTCTTTTTAAATAAAACAATAATGGAATCTGAAGAACAAACCAATCAAAATCCTGAAGCTGCTACCGCGAAAAAAGCTAAGGACGAGAACTCTGAAAAACTTGTAGAAACAAGTAACAAAGTTAAAAATGAAAGTTCCGGCAAGGCCGAAGAACAAGTTCAAATTGGAGATGAGCTGAAGAAAGAAATAGTTTCACTCATAGCGGATACAAAAAAAGTTTCTCTTAAGAAAGCAGCTGTCAAAAAGGAAAAACCAGTTGCAAGTGAAATACAGGACAAAGAAGTTACAAAGCCTGAAAAAAGCAAGCCAACAAAATCATCCAAAAAAGCAACTGCTGAATCGGAACTGCAGCCGAAAGAAAAAGCAGGGAAGAAAAAGGAAAAAGTCCTGAAATCGCAAATCAGCAAGAGTGAAAAAGCTGAAATTATTTCCTTGTTTAAAGACGATTTGCACAAACAATTAGCCGAGTCTGATTCCTCGGATGAAGATGATGAAGTTCTGGAACCTTCAGAAGACGATATTGATTTCGAACACCTAAATAAGCAGGAGTTGGTTGAACTGCTGGAAGAGACGGTTGAAGAAAAAGACATTACCAAAATCAGGAGCCAGGTAGCCCGGATAAAAAGTAATTTTTACCAGCGTAACAGGGAAGAAATAGAATCGGAAAAGCAAAACTTTATTGCAGAAGGTGGAAATGAAGAAGAATTTTCGCACAGCCCCGATCCACTCGAACAAAGGTTTACGGCTGCTTTTGGAATCTACAAGCATAACAAAGCCAACTATGCTGAACTTCTTGAAAAAGAAAAACAGGAAAACTACCAACTGAAACTGAAAATTCTTGATGAACTTAAAGAATTGATTGATTCAGAAGAGACACTCAAGAAAACCTACGACGAGTTTAACCGACTTCAAACTACATGGAGAGAAATTGGCATGGTTCCGGCCACCGAACTAAATGACCTCTGGCAGAATTACCATTTTCTGGTTGAAAGATTTTTTGATAAAATAAGAATTAACAAAGAATTACGCGACCTCGATCTAAAGAAAAACCTTGAGCTAAAAGTAGTTTTATGCGAAAAAGCCGAAGAACTGATTCTTGAAAAATCAATTTTAAAGTCGTTCAAATTATTGCAAAAATACCACGATGAATGGCGCGAAGTTGGCCCCGTACCGATTGAAGAAAAAGAACCTATTTGGGAAAGGTTTAAAAATGCCTCTGATAAAATTAATTCAAGAAGAAAAGACTATTACAAAAGCCTTCAGGAGGAGCAGCAAACCAACTACGATGCAAAGGTTGCTTTATGTGAAAAAGCTGAGGAATTGTTGACAAAACCAACCGTTAGCTTAAATGATTGGCAAAAAAGAACTAAAGAAATAAACGAAATATTCAAAGTTTGGAAAACAATTGGGCGTGCTCCAAAAGCCCAGAATGATGAAATTTGGGCCCGCTTTAAGGTCTCGCTCGATAGCTTTTTTGACAGTAAACGCGAGTTTCTCGGTAAACTCAAAGACCAGCAATTAAATAACCTGAACTTGAAAATTGACCTTTGTGCCCAGGCAGAAAGTTTAAAAGACAGTGAAGATTGGAGAAACACTACTAAAGATTTAATCAAACTTCAGCAGGAATGGAAAAAAATTGGACCCGTTCCCCGAAGACATTCGGATAAAATCTGGAAACGTTTCAGAACCGCTTGTGATCATTTTTTCAATCGTAAATCTTTTCATTTCAAAAACTTGCATGTAGTTGAAGATGAAAATTTAAAGAAAAAGAAAGAGCTAATCAAGGAAATCTCTGAGTTTAAACTGACTCCTAAAAAGGATGCCAACATGGAGGCGATAAGGAATTTTCAACGCCAATGGATGGAGATTGGACATGTGCCGTACAAAATAAAAGATGAAATTCAGCATCAATATAGAGACGCAATCGACAAACTGTTCGACAAAATGGATGTCAGCAAAACCGAGATGACAAAAGCAGGATTTCAAAGTAAAGTTGACATGCTGAAAAGTAGTCCGGATGCAGACAGAAGGTTGTCGAAAGAACGTTTTCACCTTGTTAATAAAGTGACCAAAATTAAAGAAGATGTTGCCCTGCTGGAAAATAATATTGGATTTTTTGCTAATTCAAAACAATCTGAATTATTGCGCCGCGAATTTGAACAAAAAATTGAGCGGGCAAAAAAGGAAATCGTAGAAATAGAAGCCCAGATACAGATTTTAGATAGAGAATAAACGAAAGTATAATTCCTTAAAAAACCCCGAAAGTAATTCCTTCCGGGGTTTTTTGTTTTCCAATAGACTTGGTTGAATCACTTTTTTAAAGCCTTTTGTGTATTTTGTGGCTACTTTGTGAAACTTTGTGCAATAGCATTTTAAATTATCCCACATAAAACACAAAGAATCCACTAAGCTTCACTAAGAAAAAATTATTCTGGTTTAACAAGCATACCCTCCACATTTTCCAGTTTTCCATCAGTTTCTGCCGGAACCAAATTCAGAATTTCAGCAATTAAGGCGTAGATATTCACATTTTCAAAAGTAGGGTGCTGATAGTTTTCCTTGAAAGCAGGCCCGACAGCATAAAAAATCGCGTGCATGTCCTTGAAATCATTATCATATCCATGGGTGCCGCCGCCAACATTTGGTTTCGCTGTGCTGCCAATTGCCCAACCCGGGTAGGCAACAATAGTAATATCCTGGGTGCGAACATTATGCCCGTATTTCAGCCGCTCGGGTAAACTGTCATGTTTCCAGGCAAATAAATTTGGTGTGTTTTTTAATGCAGAATATACTTTTTCCAATTTTCCTGGTTTAACTTTAATGTTCATGTCGGGATTCCAACCGTCAAAAAACTCAATATCGGCAGTATCAACAACCTGGTCAATAAAAATAACGTGTTCATCGTCAGTTGGCCCCATTCCATGGTCTGATAGAATGATAAAATTCAGTTGATCGAAAATGGGAAGCTTTCTCATTTCTGTAAAAAACTCACCTAAATGAGAATCCAATGCTTCTATCAATTCAATAGTTACGGGAGAATAAGGCCCAACTTCGTGAGTTGTATGATCTGGCTCAGGATAATACCAAAGAATCAAGTGTGGGCGTATCGCTTCAGGCAGGCTAAGCCATTTGTAAACGGAATCAATCCTGTCGTCGAAGGAAAGTGTTTCGGAATATGAATACCAGATGGAAGGTTGCATTCCCATAATATCGGCTTCTGAACCTACCCAAAAAAGCGTAGCCGATTTCATTCCCTGTTTTTCGGCTGTTATCCAAATGGGTTCACCTCCGTAAAATGATCCATCTTCAACAGATTCCCGATTCATAACAGAGTATTCTTTTCCTAAATCATTTGCATGAAAATTATTCTCCACAATTCCATGGTGATCAGGATATAAACCTGTGGCTATTGTATAATGATTTGGGAAAGTTTTAGTTGGAAAAGAAGGTTTTAGCGATTCAGCAATAACGCCAACTTTCTTTAAAGAATCAAAAACAGGGGTATTGGCCATTTCTGTATAATCCCATCTAAATCCATCCAGAGAAAGCATTATCAAATAAGGCTGATTGGTTTTTTCATCTTTTTTCTCATTTAAGCCCCGGCACGAAACCAGG
>DATCTB010000567.1:0-7451 GCA_036568185.1 Bacteroidales bacterium
TATCCCTGCAGATTTCAAATACGTAGCAGTTATTGAAAGTGGGTTAAAAAATGTCGTTTCACCTGCAGGGGCAACCGGTTTTTGGCAATTTTTAAAAGATACTGGTAAAGAGTATGGGCTTGAAATTGACCGCGATATTGATGAGCGCTACAATGTGGTCAAATCCACAGAAGCTGCCTGTAAATATTTACAAAAAGGTTATGATAAGTATCACGATTGGAATTTGGTAGCTGCATCGTACAATGCGGGTATGAATGGAATTAGCCGTTTCATGGATGAACAAGGTGCTGAATCGTATTATGATTTGCTTACTTCTGAGGAAACAACACGTTACGTGTTTCGTGCATTGGCAATTAAATTGATTTTCGAAAATCCTGAAGCCTACGGTTTTTACGTTCAGAAAAATGAACTTTATTTGCCAATTCCTGTTCATTATGTGGAGGTTAATTACGGAGTTGACAGTTGGAAAGATTTTGCAAAAGAAAATGGTATTTCATACAAACTGCTCAAATATTTCAATCCCTGGTTACGCAGCACAAGTTTGAAAAACAGGAGCAAAAAAACATATATGATTGCAATACCCAACCCGCCATACAACCTTACACATGAAGCCTGGCTTGGCATGCAGGATTAATTGATTATTACTGATTGAACTAATGACAGAATTGAAAACAATAAATATACCCAATGGCGATGTACTTGAGGTCTTGGGTGCCCGGGTTCACAATTTGAAAAACATAGACCTGGTAATTCCACGCGACAAGCTGGTGGTAATAACCGGTTTGAGCGGAAGCGGAAAGTCGTCGTTGGCGTTTGACACTATTTATGCCGAGGGGCAAAGGCGTTACATGGAAACCCTTTCAGCTTATGCCCGGCAGTTTATTGGCAGCATGGAAAGGCCTGATGTGGATAAGATAAATGGCCTCAGCCCGGTAATTTCTATTGAACAAAAATCCATTAATAAAAATCCACGTTCAACAGTTGGAACAATTACCGAAGTGTATGATTTCCTGCGATTGTTATTCGCCCGGGCTTCTGATGCCTATTCATACAATACCAATGAAAAAATGGTTCAATATACTGAACAGCAGATTGTTCAGTTAATTATTGAGCAGTTTGAAGGAAAAAAAATTGCTTTGCTTGCTCCACTTGTTAAGGGAAGAAAGGGGCACTACCGTGAATTGTTTGAGCAAGTCAGGCAGCAAGGATTTTTAAAAGTAAGGGTTGACGGTGAAATCAGGGAAATTGCATTTGGAATGCAACTCGATCGTTACAAGGTGCATGATATAGAAGTTGTAATTGACCGATTGCAAGTGAAGGAGGCTGACAAAGACAGGTTGATGAAAACTGTTGAAACAGCTATGAAACAAGGAAAAGGTGTGCTAATGGTATCTGAAGAAGGCAGTGAAACTGTGCGACATTTCAGTAAAAAATTGATGTGTCCAAGTACTGGCATTTCTTATGATGAACCGGAACCCAATTCATTTTCTTTTAATTCACCCTATGGTGCATGCCCTAATTGTAATGGGCTTGGAATGGTCAGCGTAATTGATATGGACAAAATCATGCCCGACAAGAATTTGTCCATCCGAAGGGGAGGAGTGAAACCGCTTGGCGAGTATAAGAACAATTGGATTTTTAACCAAATGGAAGCCATCGGCTACAAATATGGTTTTACTTTAAACACTCCAATTAAAGACTTACCTGACGAAGCTATAAAAACCATTTTACAAGGTTCTAACGAAACCATTGAAGTTAAAAAGGAATATCTTGGAATTACTTCAACTTACTCACTTACTTTCGAGGGAGTTATCAATTATATTGAACAATACAATAATGAAGATTCTTCGCAAGGCTCGAAAAAGTGGGCCGCTGCGTTTATGAATTACCATGTCTGTCCCGAATGCAGTGGAAACCGCTTAAAAAAGGAATCACTTTTTTTTAAGATTGCTGAAAAAAATATTGCTGAACTCGCCCGGATGGATCTTGATAACCTCAATTTCTGGCTCCAGACTGCTGAAGAGAAGATGAGTGAAAACCACAAAAGAATTGCCCACGAAATTCTGAGGGAAATATCTAACCGTTTGGATTTTTTACTTGAAGTAGGAATTGGTTATTTAAACCTGAACCGGCCGGCGAAATCGCTTTCGGGTGGCGAATCGCAACGAATCAGGCTGGCCACGCAAATAGGCTCCAAACTTACCGGTGTGCTATATATTTTGGACGAACCCAGCATTGGCCTTCACCAGCGCGATAATCACAAACTTATTTATGCCTTGAGAGATTTGCGCGACATTGGTAACTCAATCTTTGTGGTGGAACATGATAAAGACACCATTCTGGCAGCCGATTATGTTGTAGATATTGGCCCCGGAGCCGGAAGGCATGGCGGGGAAATTGTTGCGGCAGGTACTCCAGAGGAAATAAAAAAATCAAATACAGTAACTGCTAAGTATTTAAATGGGAAAAAATCAATTTTAATACCAGATAGGCGTAGAATAGGAAATGGAAAGTACCTGGTTCTCGAAGGCGCTTCGGGCAATAATTTGAAAAATCTCACGGTTCATTTCCCGTTAGGTACATTTATTTGTGTTACAGGTGTTTCGGGTAGTGGAAAATCAACTCTGATAAACGAAACACTTTACCGCATTTTAAACAAGCATTTTTTTCGTGCTTTGCAGGAACCGCTTCCTTATAAATCTATAGAAGGGCTTCAGTTTATTGATAAAGTAATTGATATTGATCAGTCGCCGATTGGTCGTACACCTCGCTCAAACCCTGCAACTTACACTAAAGTTTTTGATGAAATAAGAAAACTTTTTGGCATTTTGCCCGAATCAAAAATTCGTGGATATAAACCAGGCAGATTTTCGTTTAATGTGAAAGGTGGGCGTTGCGAAAAATGCAAAGGTGCTGGTTCACAAATGATTGAAATGAACTTTTTGCCTGATGTGTATGTGCTTTGCGAAGACTGCCAGGGAAAAAGGTATAACCGCGAAACTTTGGAAGTCCGTTTCAAAGGAAAATCAATTAATGATGTGCTGAACCTTACCATTAATCAGGCTGTTGATTTTTTTGAAAACATTCCTGCGATTGTCCACAAATTGAAAACGCTTGAGGATGTTGGGCTTGGTTACTTAACACTAGGTCAATCTTCTGTAACCATTTCGGGTGGCGAGGCACAGCGCGTAAAATTAGCTTCAGAATTATCTAAAAAAGATACAGGAAAAACATTGTATATCCTCGATGAACCTACAACCGGCTTGCATTTTGAAGATGTAAGGGTATTGCTGAATGTGTTGAATAAATTGGTTGATAAGGGTAATACAGTTATTGTTATTGAGCACAATATGGAGGTGATAAAAGTAGCCGACCACATTATCGATCTGGGGCCTGAAGGAGGAAATAAAGGCGGAAACCTGGTTGTGGAAGGCGCACCTGAAAAAGTAGCTGCCTGCAAAGAAAGTTTTACAGGTGAATATTTGAAAAAAGAACTTTAATTTTTTAAAAAGATAGAATAAAATGCAAAACGAAGATCAAGAAAAAGTTCCCAATGGATTCAAACCAAGAAGCTGGGTACAAATAAAAGCACAAGATTCATGGTCAGTTTTTAAAATAATGGCCGAAATTGTTGATGGTTATGAAGAGTTAGCCCGAATTGGCCCGTGTGTTGCGGTTTTCGGATCGGCGCGTATGAAAATGGGTGATGAATTTTATCACAAAGCGGAGGAATTGGCTTATCTTTTAACTAAGAAAGGATTTGGAATTATTACTGGAGGTGGCCCTGGAATTATGGAGGCTGCCAATAAAGGTGCCCACATTGCCGGCGGAAAATCGGTAGGCTTAAATATTAATTTGCCGCATGAACAGCATGCAAATCCATATATTGATGCTGATAAATTGCTCAATTTTGATTATTTCTTTACCAGGAAACTCATGTTTATGCGCTATTCACAAGGCTATGTTGTGATGCCCGGTGGTTTTGGCACTTTGGATGAAATGTTTGAAGCGATTACTTTGATTCAAACGCATAAGCTGGTTAAATTTCCGATTGTAATGATAAGCAAGGATTATTGGGGTGGACTGATTGATTGGATTAAAGAAAAAATGTTGAAAGATGAACTAATTAGTCCTGAAGACATGGATATCTTTCATGTTGTTGATAATATCGAGGAAGCTGTTGAGGTGATAGATAATTTCTATAAGAAATATGAGTTGACGCCTAATTTCTAAACTTTACCAATTATTAACAGTCAACTTTTATTTTATAATAGCAATAAGATTATTGTTTATTACTTTTGACCTAAATGATGAATTTCGCAAATAAACTGCATAATGAACTTTTCAAGGTGGTGGCTGATGTATGCCACGAAATGAATGTTAAAGCTTTTGTTATCGGTGGTTTTGTGCGAGATCTTATCTTGGAAAGGCCATCTAAAGACGTGGATATTGTGGTGTTGGGTAGTGGAATCGCAGTAGCAAAAAAAGTTGCAGAAGCGTTTGGTTCTGGAACGCAGGCACGTTTTTTTAAAAATTTCGGCACGGCCATGGTTGAGCATAAAGGCTGGCAAATTGAGTTTGTGGGAGCACGGAAAGAGTCTTACCGCCGTTCATCGCGAAAGCCAATTGTTGAAGATGGTTCTTTATCTGATGATCAGAAAAGGCGTGATTTTACAATTAATGCACTGTCACTTAGTTTACAGAAAAAAGATTTTGGAAGTTTAAATGACCCATTTAATGGATTGAGTGATATTGAAAATAAGTTAATCAGGACTCCACTGGATCCAGATATCACTTTTTCAGATGATCCTCTCAG
Source organism: Bacteroidales bacterium (assembly GCA_036568185.1). Lineage (GTDB taxonomy): Bacteria > Bacteroidota > Bacteroidia > Bacteroidales > F082 > DATCTB01. Next base: position 4,817 of record DATCTB010000567.1, read on the forward strand.
GATGATGCGTGCAATAAGGTTCGCAACACAACTTGATTTTTCAATTGAATTAAATACTTTCAAGGCTATTGGCCGAAATAAGAACCGAATCAGCATAGTTTCCGAAGAAAGAATTATTGATGAATTAAATTTAATTGTCCTTTCCAGGAAACCTTCTATTGGTTTTAAAATTTTGGATGAAACTGGATTATTAAAGCTGATTTTCCCAAAGTTTATGGAATTAAAAGGTGTTGAAATTATCAATGGACAAGGTCACAAGGATAATTTTTATCACACGCTTGAAGTCCTCGATAATTTGGCAAAGAACACCGATAATTTGTGGTTGAGGTGGGCGGCTATATTACATGACATTGCCAAACCAGTAACCAAACGTTTCGAACCTAAAGCTGGCTGGACCTTTCATGCTCATGAATTTATTGGTGCTAAAATGGTACCGGGAATCTTTAAATCTCTGAAATTACCAATGAACGAAAAAATGAAATTCGTTCAAAAACTGGTTCAGTTGCACCTTCGCCCAATCGTTTTATCCCAGGAAATTGTTACCGATTCTGCAATCAGGCGCCTGCTTTTTGAAGCCGGCGATGATATTGATGACCTAATGTTGCTTTGCGAAGCCGATATTACATCAAAGAATGATAAAAAAGTAAAACAATACCTGAAGAATTTCCAGATTGTAAGGGAAAAACTGAAAGAAGTAGAAGAAAAGGACAAACTTAGAAATTGGCAACCACCCGTAAGCGGTGAAATTATAATGGAGACATTTGGTTTGGAACCTTCAAAAAAAGTTGGAATTTTGAAAACAGCAATTCGTGAAGCTATTCTGGATGGCATTATTGGCAATAATTTCAAGGATGCTTATGCTTTCCTGATTCAGGAAGGAACAAAAAAGGGATATCAAGTAGTTAAGAAAATAGAAAATCCTGAATGTTGAAATTGCATCCCATTTCAAATACATTAGTTGTTATTGCCGGCCCTACAGCCTCTGGTAAAACTAATCTTTCCGTTGCTATAGCAAAACATTTTAATTCGGAAATTATTTCAGCAGATTCGCGCCAGTTTTATAGAGAAATTCCGGTAGGAACCGCTGCTCCATCTTTAGATTTACAAAAGAAAATTAAACACCATTTCATTGGAAATTTATCGGTAATTGATGAGTATAATGCTTCAAAATATGAACAGGATGTTTTGGAATTACTAAAACAATCATTTCAAAAAAGGCCTGTAATGATGCTGGTTGGCGGTTCCGGACTATATATCGACGCCGTGTGCAATGGCATTGATGAGTTGCCCGATTCAAATGTTAAAAATCGGGAATATGTGCATGAATTGTTTGAAGAAAAAGGGCTGAATGGTTTGAGGAGTGAGCTAAAGAAAATTGATCCTGAGTATTTTACGGTAGTGGACATAAATAATCCTGTAAGGTTGATGCGTGCTATTGAAGTTTGCATGCAAACCGGTAAAAAATACTCTGAATTAAGGCTAAATATTAAAAAACAACGTGATTTTAAAATTATTAAAATTGCTCTTGAAGTTCCCCGCGCTGTTCTTATTCAGCGAATTAACCAAAGAACTGACGATATGATTGCTTCAGGTTGGATAGATGAAGCGAAATCGGTATTACAATTTAAACACTTAAACCCTTTGAACACGGTTGGTTATAAAGAATTGTTCAAGTTTATAGAAGGAGAATGGACATTGGAAGAAGCTGTTGAAAAAATTAAAACCAACACACGGCGCTATGCGAAAAGGCAGATGACCTGGTTTAAAAAAGATAATGATTACAAGTGGTTTTCTCCTGATGATGAAGTTGGAATCATTCAGTTTATCAACGAAAAACTATGTTTTTAAGCTTTCTGTAAACTTGCATGTTTAACATGGTAGTCAATCAAACCTTCCATAGGTTCTTTTAATATTTTACCAAGAATAACCTGGTGTTCTTTTAAAACAGGTATAAGGTAATCCTGAAAGTGATAAGCAATTGAACCCGAAAAAGATACAGGTACTTTCCGGGATTCAGGAAACTTTAAAACATGTTTGGTAAGAAAATCGTTAAAAGATTGTTTTACTAGCTTTTGACAATAAGGGTGTCCAATATACAATTTTATGAACATGGCCATTTCTGACATGAACTTATTCGGGTTCGGTAATTTGTATAATATATCCAAAGTGCCCGAAAAAGTGAGTTTATTCTCCTGGTAAAATAGGCTTGTGATTTCATAATCAGCCTCTCCGGTAAGAATGCCACGTAAAAGAAGTTTGCCTAAATAAGTTCCGCTGCCTTCATCACCAAGTAGATAGCCAAGCGAAGGAGAACCTCTTTCAACTTTTTGTCCATCCCATAAACAGGCATTTGAACCGGTGCCAAGTATACATGCTATACCTTTTTCGCTACCAAACAACGATAAAGCTGTTCCATATAGATCATGGTTAATTTTAGCTTTTGCACCGGGAAATAATTTTTCAAGTGCACGGCTGACTATAAAGCAATTTTCAATAGTTGAACAGCCAGCGCCATAATAATAAATTTCTTCAATAGTTTCATTTGGTATTTTCTCTGATAATTCGCTCTTTATAACGTGAAAAAACTCTTCAGCCTTATAATAATAAGGATTAAAGCCAATTGTCTTGATTCTTT
>DATCTB010000568.1:0-7057 GCA_036568185.1 Bacteroidales bacterium
ACCAAACCCAATTTTTAATTCACCTTGCCAAACCAATGAAAACAGGAATGTTTGTTTTCCAATTGACTGGTATCCATAATATGTTTGTGCCTGGGAGTTTTTCGAAAACATCAGGAAAACAGACAGAAAACCTGTTATGAGAAGTGTATAAAAATGTTTCGAAACTTTCAATTTATTGCTTTTTGAAGTATTAGTTTTCATATTTCCTGTAGATTATAATTTAGAATTTTCATTAATTACCCAAACCACCCTTAAAGTAAATGTACGCATGTTGGGCACCCTGCCTACTGAAGCTTTTGTATAGTCATCATTCCTTACACTCGGTGGTTTTAAACTTAAATAATCAAAATGGAGCGAAAGAGGCACTTTCTCATTCGTTAAGCTATTAAGCGGAACAATGGCGCCAAAACCATAAGTAAAATCAGCTATCTGGCTTTTGTTTACTTCGCTGCCAAGATTATCATGAGACTGCGTAAAATAACCTAAACGCACAGCCAGCACTTTATAAAGAACTGTTTCCAGCCCGAGGCTGAAAGTTGAATAATAGTCTGAATTAAAAGTATTCTGATATTCCGTTGTAAACGTAAAATCCAGCGAGCCTTCCCCTGCCTTTGGAATATTTATGTCAGTACCTAAAAAATAAGCTGCCGCAAACCGCCCAATAATGGGGAGGTCGTTTGTTGCCTGGTTGCCATCGGGCGCTTCCCAACTAATTTTGCTCGCTGTAAAATTGTTAATACTAGCCCCAAACTGCAGGTGCTGGCTAAACTCTTTTAAATCCTTTAATTCTAGTTTATACAGGGCGCCAAAATCCATATTAAATGTCATAGCCCCACTAACATCATCGAAAAGTTTCCATCTAAAAAAATTGAAATTCAATCCTAAATAAAGCCCTTTAAGTGGTGTTCCAGCAACAGATAAAGCAAGATTACTTGTTTTTCCTTTTGTTACAGGATACCTGTCGTCTCCAATATTCACATCAAAAGTGGTTTCGCCAATGAAAAAATTATTCACACTAACAGCAGTTACTATTTTTGGAATAACCCTTCTGGCATAGCCAGAAAAAAAGTAATTGCTGTTTTTTAAAACATAAAAAGGAGCTGAGGTGGAGAGCATTATTTCCTGGTCTTCAATTCCGCCCAATCCGGCAGAATTAAAAAATAAGGAAGCAACCGAGCCGCCAATAGCTGCATCTGCCATACCCATAGCTTCAACCTTTGCACTGGGGAGGTTTCCGTAAAAATATTCCTGCTGAAAGCCCGAATTATATTGAGCTGTCAGCGTGTTTATTGAAAAAAAGTACAATGCAGCAAGTAGAATTTTTGTTTTGTTCATCTGTAAAGGTTTTGAGGTATTCATATAATAAAAGCTAAAAAAAACCGATTATATATACTTATCGATCAGAATATCGGAATGTGAACACTACTATGAAAAAAACCTAATTCTATGTAAGCTAGAGCCAGGAAATAAGCAGGCTTCTAATTTCTTTTCTTTATCCCGAAAAAGATTATTATGGTGAGTAATAGGGCTCCTATTACCACAGCCCATTGCCAATCCTTATTGGCTTCAATGCTTACTGGGTTATGGTCGCCCAGCAGCACCAGCCCCGCCCAATAATACGGCGATTGCAGTTCTTTTGGTGCGCTTGCCAGGTAATCGAGTTTGGCTTGGCGAAGCGCCTTGTTTTTATGCATTCCTTCGCCCAGGTAGAGGTAAAAATCGCTGATAATCCCTGCTGAAGTTTTTTCGTCAATGCTCCACAAACTCATGACAATGCTGGGGCAACCGGCGTATGAAAAACTGTGGGCAAGTGAAATTACACCTTCACTGTTTTGTTGTTTTCCCACGCCAGTTTCGCAAGCCGTGAGCACAGCAAGTTCAGCCTGTAAGGGCATCTGGTAAATTTCGTAAGCGTGCAAATAACCATCATCCAGGCTATCGTTTTTCATATTTTTACTTAAAACCAGGTACGACATCAAAGGCGAGTTTTGGTTGGTTTCGGCATGGGTACCCAAATGAATGATGCCATATTTTGCGGATTCTTTTTTAAACGTGGTTTCATCAGCGTCTTCTTCAATAAATGAATCCCCGGAAAAAATTCCGGCAATATTCCTGGCAGTTTGCACAGCGAAGGGCTGCTGAATATAGCTGAGAAATTTTTTATCAAGCCTTGATGAATCTGAAACAGAATGCCGGTAATCCATTTTTTGTTTGTCAGAAAAACCGGGGGCAAAAGTGAGCAAAGTCCCTGTTTTGATTTCATCCAAATCCTTGAACTGCATGGCAACTGTGGTTGAAAGGAAGTAGGAAATAGTATAGGTATGAATAAGCATTTTATCTGCCTCCGCCAACTTGTTAGGAAGAATTTCAAAATTCAGAAAAAACAGTTCTTCATCAGGCACGATAATCAATTCCTCTTGTTTTATTGAAGCCTGAACCGGCTCAAAAATATTTTTATAGAGCGAAGTTGCCAGCGAATCAAAAACCTTATTATCCCGCTGAACCAAAGCTTTATTCAGGTTTTGAATATCCGCAGTTACATTTCCCTTTGGCATCCTGAATAATTGCGCAGAATTTTTTTCAATTAACAAAGCATAAATATATTCATCAGTCATGGAATAAATAAGCAAACTGATATCTTCAGAAAAAAGGCGGTTCTGAACTTCCTGAATTGAATAGCTTTTATCAAAATATTTTAAGGAATAATATTCGGGGTAATTCTCGCGGATAAACTGGACTAAAGCTTCGTGTTGCCGCTCCAAATCAACAATGTCCTGCATTTCCTTTAAGTCATCCTTTTCGTTTAGCAACTGCATTGTTAGCTTTCTTTCTTTTTTCAAAATTGAATCAGGCACCCCCGCAAAATCAAGTGCGCTGAAATTTTGCAGTTGGCTTCGCAACAAAATTGTCCTGTTCTCCTCGGTCAGTTGATAAAATTCTTCAATCCATTTTTTGTCTTTCGTAGTATCATAAAGTGAAAAAGTAATATCCTCTGCCAGTTCGAAAATCTTCTTGTGCGAATCGTACAAAATCAATTTGGACTCTTCGTCCAGAAATGCCCTTTTGTTGTTTTTTAGGTATTGAATTGCAGTTTCAAGGTAACTTATTGCAGCTTTTTGCGAATCCAAACCTGAGCTTTTTTTTGTTTCCAACAAGGCTTTTAAATAATATGTATTTGGGAAAAGAAACGCTGATTGTTTCAATGATTCTCTCCCGCTCAACAAGGCGAGCGCTTCATCTACATTTTTTTCCGCACCTGAAAAATCGGCTTCTTTCATTTTTATTTCTGCCATCTCGAGATAAATTTCGACAAATACGCGGTTATCTTTTTCTCGGCTTTTCGAGAAAATTTCCATACTTTTTTTCAAATCGGCAATGGCTTTTTCGCTACGCTTTGTCTCAGAGAAAAGCAAAGCCCTTTCACGGTAAATATTTGCCAGATAGGCATCACCCTCAGGGTTTCCAGCCAGAAGCTGGCTTTTTATGGCATTGTTTAAATACGTTTCTGACTTTTCATATTCTTTCAGTTTTAGGTATAGAATTCCCATTTCTTTGTAAGCCCAGGCAGTCCTGACGCTGTTTTGCCCAAAATATTCCAGGCAATACGCCAAATAATTTTGAATTTCAATTTCGGCAACTGCATAATTTCCACTTTCCATTTCCAAAAAAGCAAGCTGTTCTTTCACGCTGGCAATCGCTGGGTCGTTGGGCTGAAGTATCTTTTTTCTTTCCTGAAGGGCGAGTTCGAGCAAATTTCTCGATTTGGAATAATCTCCCAGAATAAAATATATATCTGCCAGGTTCACGTAGGCACTGCTTATTCGCCTGATTGCAAGCTCCCGTAACGACACATCTTCAATAAAAGGCAGAGCCTTGTTGTCAATACGAATCATTTGTTCATGGTATTCACGCGCTTTAATAAAATCACCATTGTCCTGAACAATAAGAGCCATATTGCCATAAATATTACCTTTTTCCAGCATTATTTCCGGGTCATTGTTCGTTTCAATCAAAGCCAAGCTTGCTTTGTAACTTTCAGAAGCCTCGTCGAGCATGCCGAGATGCCATTGCATGGCTCCCAGTGCATTATAGCTCTTCGACAAACTTGTGGTTAGTTCTTCACCGCTTTCCAGAATTACATCAATTGACTCCTGGAAATGTTTGAGCGCCAACTTGTATTGCCCTGCTTCGTAATAATCATAAGCCAGGTTGAAATGGGCAATATTAATTTTCTCCGTTGGAACGCCCTCGTTTTCAAGGCATTTTACCAGGTAAATAGAATCAACTGTGCGACATCCAGCCAAATCGCCAGTTTCGTAGTACAACCAGCTTAAATCGTTGAGGGTTTGCAAATAATGAAGCAGATGCGGGTCTTTTTCTTTTACTTCTTTGCTGATTTTTTCTGCTGCCTGAATGCCTTTTACCGGTGTTGAAGTTTTCCAAACCGCACGCCCATAATTATAGCAATAATGGTATAAAGAATCGAACAACTGGTGTTGCTTAATCAAGCTGATTTGCTGCTCAATTAAGTTAAGTGACAAAGAATAGTTTTCCGATTTAATTGCTTCCTGAATCAGGCTGTCACGTTTGCTGTAATCGCTCAGGTACTGCTGCCCGTTTGCGCTAAAAAGAAACGCGCAGAAAAAAAGAAGGAAGCAGTATCGTAGCATATTATTCCAGCTTTTGGTTTAGTTCTTTTATCTGCGCGGCATAATCTGTTTTGCTTTCCTGAGCCAGTTTGTTCAGGCGTTCAAAATCTTTTAATTTTAAAAAATCAAGAGCCAGGTACCATTCGCTCTTCCCTGCAAAGGAAGATTCGCTTTGCCCAGCCACTTTTTCATAGTAAGGGATTGATTGTTCAAATTTTTCCTGGTTAAAAAAAGCTGCGCCAACAAAATAATTCAAAGTATCGTTTTCAGGGTTTTGTGCCAGCAAAGGCTCCCATTTGCTAATTGCCACTTCATATTTTCCCGATTTATAATCAACCATGGCATCGTAAAAAACATAGTTATTGGTAGCGCTCATCGGAACGGGCAAACCTGGGTCAACCGTCATATTTGCTGCAAAAAGGCGTTCAGCTTTATCAGGTTTGTTGAGCATCCAGTAACCAACTGAAATAAAAATAATGATGCTTGCCGCTACAGCCAACCATCGGGTGATTGATTTTCGTTCAGTTACTTTTTGATGAATACTGTCCAAGCGGTTTTTCATTTCGCCAGCTTCAACAGCCAGCATCATTTCGCGCTGAATTTCAATTTCTTTTTTTAATCCAGCATTGCTTAAAATTTCTTTTTCAAATTCCTTGCGCTCTTTTTCAGGCATTTTTTTAAGGATATAAGCTTCAATCCGCTCAAAATCCTGTTGTGGAATATTTTCAAATTCTTTCATTATTTATTAATTTGGTTTTCCGATTCTGCATGCATTTTTCTCAGTTTTTGCATGCACCTGTATTTTATTGTACGTACACTGCCCAGGTCATAACTCAGCTCCGAGGCAATTTCTTCCAGCCTTTTACCTTCGTAATAAAACTGGTTTAAAACCTCTTTGCATTTAGTATCCAGGCGGCTGTACAAACCAAGCAGATAGGACAGTTTATTTTGTGTTTCGCTTAATTCAAAGCTATCCATATCTTCGCTTTCCAGGTCAGTAACCGGAATATTTACAGTTGTTTTATGTTGTTTTGATTTCAATTTATCAAGCCATTTGTATTTCGCAATCTTATATAAGTAGGCGCTCAATGAAAATTCATTTTTAACAATGAATTTATCTTCTTTCAAATTCATCCAGCAAACCAGCATAGCATCCTGAAAGATGTCTTTTGCATCAGCTTCAGTACCGCTATTTTTTAGCACATAACTTCTTACAATCTTGTAATTGTGCTTGTACAGTTTTTCCAGAGCATTGTTTTTGTTTTCGATAAACTCATCAATTACCTGGTTTCCAGAGAACCCGGACTGTTCGATTTCCTTTTTCGGCATTCATTTGTGTTTGAAATGAATACCAAAAATAGGAATAACTAACACTTTATCAATAGTTTTCTCTTGGCAATCAAAAAAAATATGAACGCTTTGTTTAAATATCGAATTCATGGACTCAATGTGAACAGTTTAACACAAAAAAATTTTGCAGAGAAGTATAAAATTAATTTGTTTGATATGAATTACCCTAAAATAAATAAATAACCTACCAGGAAAATTGTTTAGGATCCTAACTTTTCTTATTACTGTCATTAAAAAAATACAACCTAATATGCTTAAGTAAGTATTTGGAAAACATTTTCGGAAATGAACTTTTCCTTCCTGTTCACATTTTATAAATGTGTCGATATAGTATTGTAATAAAAAGAAATCTTTAAAAAGAAAAACCTATGAAAAAAATTAGCTACGCATTCGTTTTAGCATTCATGCTTTTGTGTTCTAGTACATTTTTTGCACAAACTACATTTCAGCGCAGCATAGGCGGACTTCATCTGGATGTGGGCTATTCAGTAATTCAGGCAAGCAACGATGATTACATTGTTGGTGGTGCAACGGTTAGCTATTCGGAATCGTATGCTGCAAGCTATCTGATCCGAATGACTGGCGAAGGTGACACAGTTTGGACCAAGGTCATTGAATCCCAAACAGAATCTTCAGGCGACTTTTTATTTACCCTGATAGAAACCAGTGATGGTGCATTTGTGCACGGTGGAAATGGCTTCGACATTTTTGGCGATGGCACGTTTGGCACCTACCTGAGTAAAGTTGACGGAAATGGCGATGTGCTGTGGCTGAGCGAAATGGACCATCCTGGCCACAGGCGCTTGAATGCTGTTCTGGAGACCCCGGACAAAGGATTCATAGTGGCAGGTTATACCGATACCACCGAATTCAACACAAAGATCAAGCTTTGGTTGAGCAAAACGAATGAAATGGGGATCAATGAGTGGTCATACTGGTATGGCGGCGACGGGGAAAGTGAAGCAAAAGGTTTAGTGGTATTGGATGATGGGTCTTTTGTGGCAAGCGGATTTACCAATGCTTTCGGCGCAGGAAATTCTGATATGCTCCTGATGAAA